>JBEKXM010000440.1:0-4288 GCA_049512115.1 Tepidisphaeraceae bacterium
GCCGTTGCGGCAGTTTGATCAGCGGTGGAAGTACACCGCCCGCATGGCCGATTGTTTGCACGATCCCAAGCCCAGCCGGGAAGGCAAAGCCTCCCCGCGGGAACAGACGCTGGATTCGATGTTGCGGCAGAGGATTTTCGGCATCCTGGCCGGCTAGCCCTCCGCGTTTGTCGTCACCAACCGGCCCGGCGTCGCCTCACCCGATGACGGCCAACTCCAGTACGACGATTACATCCAACGCGGGGAAAGCGAACACCGCCGCGGAGGCTTTGCCTTCCGCATGGACGAGATGAAAAATGGCCTGCACATGGACCGCCTGAGTGGTCATCGTTTCATGGCCAACTTCTTCCGCCTTCTGCTGCACGCCGCCGCCATGAACCTCCTGAACGCCGCACGCGACGATAAGACCCTGCCGGAAGTGCTCCGCGTCGGCCAGCCCTGCACCTGGCGAACCCAGGTCATCAAGGTCGCCGCCCTCATCGTGCAAAGCACCCGCCGAATCCTGGTGAAGCTGGCCGCCCCTTGGCCCTGGTGACCCCTGTATCAAGCCGCTGGCAACCGGTCCCTGAACTTTTCGTGCGGCCCGTGATTCGCCCACAATCCGGTTATCCACCATGGGGGTAAGGGGGGTGCGCTCGCATCAGCCGGTTTTGGCCGATCCGCGACACAAGACGGTGATTCGCCGCGATTCCAACCCCACCCGTGAATAATCCGGGCTAACCGGATATTTCCGGCCTAACGCTTTCGTGATCGAAACACGAAAATAATGGTCGTTATTCCAAGGACGGCAGCCGAAGCCACGAGCACAATCCAGTTTGGAATAATGATTATGATATTCGCAACGGTTTGGGAATACGCCGAAAGCATCTCGGAATTCTACCACCCTCGCACGAAAAGGCCCGCGGCAAAGACAATTGAACCGCCAAGACGCCGAGGTCGCCAAGAAATCAACTCAATACGAAATTCGATCTTGGCGACCTTGGCGGTTTAATCGCTCTTTCTCCCCGAAAGCGTCACGGCCATCGACAGCAAAAACCGTTCGACGTTCTCCGCCGCATCGCCCACGCCCGTTTTGGTTTGGAAGTCGATCTCGGCCAGAAGATCGACCGCGCGCTTCCGGCCCCGTTCGCCCAGCGCTTTCACGCTATTCACGAATTTCTGCTGCACGTCGCGCGGCCAGATGCGAAGGGCCTGCCCGATCGTGAAAGCATTCTCGCCTCGCTTGAGCATCGCCAGCGCCTTGCCGACGTTCTCCAGCCAAATGCACAGCCACGCCACCGCGCGGAATTCGGCGGATGAATCCCCCTGCACCAGTTGCCGCCAGCGCCGCAGCGCCTCCGCCGGGTCGCCGCCCGCCAGCGCGTTGGTCAAATCCCACATCTCGCGCTCGCGCTGGAACACCACGCTCTGCCCGATTTCTTCCACTCCGATTCGCCCGCCGGCGCCGCTCAATGCCAGCTTCGCCAACTCGCTGTCGATCCGGCCCAAATCGTCGCCGATCAAATCCGCCAGCAATCCCGCCGCCTCCAGACTGATCCCCAGGCCATGCGTGCTCTTGCCCCGCGCCACGATCCAGCCCTTCAAATCCTTCGGCGGCTGGCATGGAACGATCTGGCCGGTTTTCATGATCGCCTTGTAAATCCGCTGATTCGACGGCAGGGAATTGAGCCGCAATACCAGGGTCGCGCTGTCCGACGGCTTGGCGACATAATCTTCCAGTTGTTCCCGGAATCGCGAAACGAACTCATCGGCATTGCGCACCGCCACGACCTTCGTCCCGGCGAACATCGCGAAGCTGCGCAGCTCGTCCAGCACGTCCGCCAGCTCCGCCGTCTCCCCATCCGCATCCACGCGTTGAGCCTGGCCGGCAAATTCATGCAGGATCGCCCGCAACGCTTCCTGTTGCATCAGCGCATCGGTCCCAACCAGTGCGTAAACCGGCTTCGGCATGGCGACGGAACTTGTACGATTCACTTGCTCCCCAGTCAACGAAATTGCCAATGGCCTATTTCCTATTTCCTATTGGAAGAAAGAAGACCGCATTGTCGCTTCCTTCAATAGGCAATAGGCAGTTGGCAATAGGCAATTCCTGTCATCCCTCTCCCCTTTTCCCCGAAAATGTTTTCCGCTACACTCCACGCCCGTGGGACCGTTCGGCAGTTTTGAAGACTAAACGCGGTCGGGAGAAATTATGTCCAATCCCTACTCTTCTTTCTGCGAGGACTTTTACGTCAACCTCCGACTCGGTTCGCAGTTGAACCTTCCACATCAACGCGAAACGCTTCTCCATTTCTTCGAGAGGATTCAAAAAGAATTCCCCTCCATGACCCGCTTTCGAAAATCCGACAACGGCGAGTTCAATCTCGAAGAGGACCGCTCCGGACAAAACTACCGCTGGGTCTGCCTGGAATCACGCCGGCTCAGCGCCGGACACGTCAACCCCGCCCGCGTTGAAGACGCCCTGGGCCTCCATCGCCTGCTTCTGCAACTCGCCCCATTTCACCTCGGCGTCAGCCCGGTGGAAATCGATTATCTCGACCTGATGTTCGGCTTCGATCTCTCCTTCAGCGGAAACCACGACGAGGTCATCGCCGAGAGCCTCCTGGCCGATTCGCCCCTGATATGCCTGACCGAGGCGTCCGGCGCCAAGCCGGTCGATTTCCAGCCTTCCGTCACCGTCGCCCTCAGCGAAGATTGCCGACTCCAGGCCCGCATCGACATCGTCACCCGCACCAACAGTTACCAGGTTCGCACCGGCGATTATTCCGACGACGTCATCAGCGTATGCCTGATCCTGCGCCGCTATTGGGGCGATCGCCCTCGACTGGCCATGGATCGGTTGTTTGCGGAACTGGCCACCCGCGCCGAGCATTTGTGCGACCGCTACGTCTTGCCCAGAATTGTCCGCCCCATCTCCAGTGCCATCGCGTCACGGTCGTGAAATTGCCCATCCCCTCTCCCCAGGGCCATCGCATCTGGCGATGGCGTTCAAGGGTTCAAGAGTTTAAGGGTTCGGGACACCGCATTTTCCCTTGAACTTTTGAACCCTTGAACCCTTAAACCCTTGAATCATCCTGCCCCTTTCCCGAAACCGGCGCAACAAACATTGGCAACTGTAGTCCCAGTCGGTATTATGACTCCCATGGCGGGTTGGCCATCCGATTCGCTGGAACGCACCATGGCTTGTAACATCGAGTCCGTTCTGACTGAGCTTGCCAGCGATCAGAACGAACTCGCCGCCGAGTTGGCTCGAGGCGGCGCCGAGATATCTCGGCGCGGCATGAATGGGGCCCAGGAAGGTCTTGCCCACGCCCGGGAGGTTTCCCAATCTCTTCGGCGCCTGCAACGGACCGCCATTGCGCCCCGATCTTGAGCGTTCCCCGGCAAACCGGCGCGGGTTGCGAGGTCGTGCCTTATGTCCAATCAAACCCAGGCTGTCGTCGCAGAACCCGTTGACGCCGGCCCCGTCGTCGCCAAGGCCGGCCGATATTACCGCGTCGCCAGATACCTGATGACCCTCCTCCTCATGGCCTACGGGGCATGGTCCATTTACGACGGCTTCTACAGTTGGCCCCATTGGTCCGAAACCCATCCCCGTGAAAACCCCAAGAGCCACACTGACATCCTCCTCAACCAGGTTCTCGGCGTCGTCCTGCCCCCCATGGGATTGTTCGTCCTGGTCTGGGCCGTCTACAACTCCCGCGGCCAATACCGTCTGGAAAACGGCATCGTCTACGTCCCCAGCCACCCGCCCATCCCCCTCGACAAGATTCAGTCCATCAACCGCGAAGCCTGGGACCGCAAAGGCATCGCCTACGTTGAATACGATTTGACCGAAGCCCCCGCCCGCGCGAAGTCCGCCGGCCCCGTCAGTTACGAAGGCATTCGCAAAGGCGCTCAAGGCACGTTCAAGATCGACGATTTCGTTTACGAGCGCGAGCCGACCGACAAGATCTTCAAAACCATCGAAAGCTCATTGCTGAAAGCCGCCAGTGCCCGTCCGACGATCCAGCCCCCGACCGCCAAACTCCCCCCGCGCCCGACCATGGGGTCGAAGCTGTAGGCGATTCACCTGAAAGCGGGAAAGCCGCGGGATGGCTATCCCGCGGTTTTCGAACTCAGTAAACCATCTGATTCCGTTTGACCGCCCGCGCGGGACTGCGCCGACGCCAAGCGCGAACCCGCTCCTCCCTTCGTAGACAATCCGCCACCGAGCGGCGCAGCCGCTCGGTTGCGGATTGCTCTCAGGGCGGGATTGGATAGACTCGTCTGCCTAGTTCAGCCTACC
>JBEKXM010000441.1:0-4270 GCA_049512115.1 Tepidisphaeraceae bacterium
ATGATGACGTGGACATCGTCATCGCGGCGGTCGTCGGCGCAGCCGGATTGCCCGCCGCCCTGGCCGCCGTCCGCGCCGGCAAAACCCTCGCCCTTGCCAACAAGGAGGCCCTCGTCGTCGCCGGTTCTCTGCTGATTCCCGAGGCCCGCCGGCGCGGCGTGGCCCTCCTTCCCGTCGATTCCGAGCATTCCGCCATCTTCCAGGCCATGGCCTGCGGCCGGGCACGCGAGGTACGCCGAGTCATCCTGACCGCCAGCGGCGGTCCCTTCCGCGATTGGCCCCTGGATAAAATTCGCAATGCCACTCCCGCCGACGCATTGAACCATCCCACCTGGCGGATGGGAAACAAAGTCACCGTGGACTCGGCAACCATGTTCAACAAAGCCCTGGAGCTGATCGAAGCCTGCTGGCTCTTCGATCTCCGCCCCCAGCAGGTTCAGATCATGGTGCATCCGGAATCGATCATTCATTCCATGGTGGAATTCATCGACGGATCGGTGATCGCCCAGCTTTGCCCGCCGGACATGCGGACGCCGATCCAATACACTCTGACCTACCCCGAGCGTGCCAACGGCTGCTCCGGCCGCATGGATTGGACGAAATGCCAGACCCTGCGGCTGGAACCGCCCGATTTGGAGCGATTCCCCGCCCTGCGCCTGGCCTACCAGGTCGCCGAGACCGGTGGAACCGCCGGGGCCGTGTTAAACGCGGCAAACGAGGTCGCCGTTGCCGCCTTTATGGACAACAAAATCCCCTTCGGCGAGATTACCGGCATTGTCGAACTTACAATTTCCCAGGCCCGGGTTCAGATGAATCCCACTCTGGACGATTTGCTCGCAGCGGACCAGTGGGCCAGGAACGCCGCTGAAACTTGCATAGCCTCCCGAGCATGTGCTCCCTTGGCGTGAGGAGTGAGGCAACGAAACCTATACGGACTTTCTGAATGATCTATCTCCACAATGCATTGGACTATTCCCTGCTGGCGCTGGGCCTCGGCTTCGTCATTTTTTTCCACGAGCTGGGGCACTTCCTGGCGGCCAAATATTGCGACGTCAGGGTCGAGCAGTTCGCAATCGGGTTCGGCCCGGCGATCCTCGCCTGGCGCAAGGGCATCGGATTCCGCTGGGGCACCACCACCCCGCAATTTGAGGCCGCAATTGTTCGCCAGCGAGAATCTTCTGAATCCACCAGGAATTCCGAAGGCGAGTTACGCGCCTAGCGCATGACTGACGATCAGATTCGCCAAACCCTCGGCCTGGGCGAAACGGAATACCGATTCAACTGGATTCCCCTCGGCGGGTACGTGAAGATGCTGGGCCAGGACGATCTTCGCCCCGGCGTCACCGCCGAAGACCCCCGCGCTTACAACAAAAAATCCGTCGGCGCGCGAATGCTCATCGTTTCCGCCGGCGTCATCATGAATGTGATCTTCGCCGCAATCGGGTTCATGACGATCTTCATGATCGGCTACCCGGTTCCCCCGGCGACGGTGGGCAGCGTCATCGCCAACAGCCCCGCCGCACGCGCCGCCACCGCCGATGGAACGCTCGTTGGACTGCAACCCGGCGATGTCATCGTCTCGTACAACGGCAAGGACATGGCCGGCGATTTCAGCCGAATCCCCCTGAACGTCGCCCTCACTCACGAAGGCGCACGGGTTGCCATCGTCGTGCAACATCCCGACGGCAGCGAACAGACCCTCTACGCCTCCCCCGAGAAACCCGGCATCGACGGCAAGGGACTGCTCCAGCTCGGCGTGGGTCAACCCTTCGAATTGGCCGGACCTGAACTGGTCCCCGAGGACGACACCGACAGTGCCCTGCTCGCCCAGACCGAACTGCCCGACGAGACGGCCTTAAACCCGGGAGATCGCATCACGCTCATCGCCGGGCAGCCCATCAAATCCAACGGCAACGCCGCGATCGTTCAGCTTTACGCGGCGATGGACGCATCGGACGGCAAGCCGATCGATCTGACCATCGAATCTCCCGATGGCAAAATTCGCCACACAACTTTTTCACCGCATTTTTCCGAGCCGTTCGCCACTTCCGATTTCAGCATTCTGGGAATGGTGCCGCGCGCCCGCGTGATTGAATTGGTCGATTCATCTCCCGCGCTGGATAAGCTTAAGCCCGGCGACGCGATCCTCGCGGTCGATGCCGGCACGGATCACCGCCTCAACCCGACCTGCCAGCAGATTCGGGACACCCTCTTGGCGGCGGGCGAAAAACAACTGAAAGTTTCCCTGACCGTGCTCGACCCCGGCCAATCCAAGCCCCGGAACGTCGAAGAACTCACCCCCTATCGCATCCCCAAGAGCGGTGGACGAATGGGCCTGGGAATCTCGTTGCGCGCCGATGAGCAACACCTGGTCGTGGCACAAACCCTGCCGAACTCCCCGACCGCCGGCAAAATTCCCGCCGGCTCAACCCTGACCGCCGTCGACGGCAAGACCGTCAGCAATTGGCTTGAGCTTCGCCGTCTCGTCGCGGGCGCCAAGCCGGGGCAGAAGCTGGCAATCGCTTTTGTCCCGCCTGACGCCGACGGCAAGCCCTCCGTCGCCGCTGTCTCGCTGAAACAGGATGACATCGACGCCGCCAAGGCAATCACCCTGGCCCAATATCTCCCGTTGCACCCCATGTTAAGCGAACTGCAAACGCACAATCCCCTGGTGGCGCTCGCCCGCGGCGTCGATGAGACCCGCGATCTGATCCTCCAGTTCTACGTGACGCTCCAACGCATGGCCACCGGCGACGTGGCGCTGTCCAACGTGATGGGCCCCGTCGGCATGGCCCACGAAGGCGCGCAGGTTGCCAGCCGCGGATTCGCCTGGCTGCTTTGGTTCCTCTGTCTCATCAGCGCCAATCTGGCCGTGGTGAATTTCCTGCCCATCCCTATCGTCGACGGAGGACTTTTCACCTTGCTCATCCTGGAAAAAATCCAGGGCAAGCCCCTCTCGCCCGACGCCCAGCGCATCGTGCAGATGGTGGGACTCGTTCTGATCCTCGGCGTGTTCCTGCTCGTGACCTATCAGGACATCGCCCGCATGGCGGGGTATTAAGCTCTGCCTGAGAACTGGGCCCCCAATTTCTCCAGCGCGGCCGGGTTTTCAATCGCCTCCGTCAAAACGTCCCTTTGCCGCTCCGTCCACCAGCGTGGCCGATTCTCGTGCAGGAACTGAATCCCCATCCGCTGATGAATCGCCATGCAAAGCTCGTCGATGCCCTGCCCGGTCTTGGCCGAAACTCGAATCGCATCCACTGACTGAGAATCCCAACCCGCCGGAAGATCGATCTTGTTGACAACAATAATTCCCGCCTGCCAAGCCCCGGATGTACATCCGGGGCCGCGTGATGTCCAAGTCGCATCCAAAACCTCGATCACAAGCTCGCTTTCCGAAATCTTTTCCCCGCTCGCCGAGATCGCCGCCCGCTCGATGGCATCGTCGGTTTGGCGCAACCCCGGCGTATCGATCAACACCGCCGGCATGCCCGCGACGTCCGCCATCTCCCCCACCCAATCCCGCGTCGTGCCCGGCACGTCCGCGGTAATTGACCGCTGCTGCCCGAACAGCCGGTTCGCCAAGGTGGATTTGCCCACGTTCGGCTCACCGACGATCGCGATCTGCCCCGGATGCAGCAGCCGCCACAGCGTCCGATCCCCCAAAACCGCCGCCGCATCCAACGTGGAGGCGAAGCCTTCCACCCTACTCTTCAACGCCGCCCGCCACGCCTTGGGTTGATCCAGCAGCATTCGAATCGCCCGCTCATTTCTCGCCAGCGGCAGATGCATCAGCATCTCCCGCTCCATCTCCCCGCCCGCCTCATCCAGCGCCTCGGCCGCCACCGGCAACTTCGCCTCCAGCACCTCGAACCCTTCGCGTTCCGCCAGCATCAGCACCGATTCGATCACCCACGCCCCGCCGTGCACACAGATGTCCGCCCATTTGCCGTCATCGGCGACGACAATCAGGCAATCGTCGATCTGCGACTTCCCATCCCGAAGTTCCCCATGCACGCACCGCCCCGCAACAGCCGTTTTGGAAAAAAACCTCTGAAGAAACCCGCCGACGCGCGCCCCGCGAATCCGAACCACCGCAATGGCCGACCCCCGCCCCCCCGCCCCCGGCGTCAGCAGCATCGCCGTGCTGTCATGTCCCCGTGCCGTCATCCGATGCCAACCCTCAAATGCAGGTTACCGTGAAGATTACCGCGAAGACGCGAAGAAGCGAAGCTGCGCGAAGTCAGATTGATAATTCTTCGCGTTACTT
>JBEKXM010000442.1:0-4265 GCA_049512115.1 Tepidisphaeraceae bacterium
CAAGACATTCGGTCATTCGTCATTCGGGCTTGATTCGTCATTCGGATTTCGGATTTCGGATTTGCCTCCTATAATCCTTCCATGCCTCCCCGCCTCACGCATCTCGACAAGTCCGGCAAGGCGAAAATGGTGAACGTCGGCTTCAAGCCGGTGACCCAACGAACCGCGCTGGCCGAGGGCTATGTCCTGCTGCAACGATCCACGTTGAAAGCGATCGCCGAGGACAAGGTGCCCAAGGGCGAAGTGCTGTCCACGGCGCGGCTGGCCGGGATCATGGCGGCTAAACGGACGGGGGATTTGATCCCTTTGTGCCATCCTCTGGCGGTCGATAGCGTTGAGGTGGATTTTGAGCTTCCCGATGTGAGCCCGGACGGCCGGGGGCCGGTGAAACTTCGCATCACGGCGATCGCCCGCATCGCCGCCAAGACCGGCGTGGAGATGGAAGCACTGACCGCGGTGGCCGTGGCCGCCTTGACCATCTATGACATGTGCAAGGCCATCGACAAATCCATGACAATCGGCGACATCCGCCTGCTGAGCAAGACCGGCGGAACGCGGAAAATCGAGGTCATCTAAGGCCATCATTTTGCTGCTTTGTGCAACCGGACATCATCGACTATCCTCGCGATATGGACGCAAAGCAAAGAGCGGGGGAAGCCGCGCTTCGGCACGTGACGGATGGAATGATCCTGGGGCTGGGAACCGGCTCGACGGCGAAGTTTTTCATCGAGGCGGTGGGCGCGGCGGTCCGTGCGGGAAAGCTGCGCGACGTGCGGACCGTCCCCACGAGCGTGGGTTCCGAAAAACTCGCGCGCGACGCCGGGCTTCCGGTCGTCACTTTCGCCCAGACGGCCAAAATCGACCTGACCGTCGACGGCGCCGACGAAATCGCCCCGGACCTGACGCTCATCAAAGGCATGGGCGGCGCTCTGTTGCGGGAAAAATTGGTCGCACAGAATTCGTCCAAGCTGATTATCATCGCCGATGCGGGCAAGCTGGTCACAAAACTTGGGACCAAATCGCCGCTGCCGGTGGAGGTGACGCCGTTCGGCGTGGAGGCCAGCGAGCGGTTCCTTCGCGATCTGGGCTGTGTGCCAACTCTTCGCCGCCAGGCCAACGGCGAGATTTTCGTCACGGACAACGGCAATTACATTTTCCACTGCAAATTCGCGGAGATCCGCGATCCGAAGGCATTGAATCTGAAGCTGGCGACGCGGGCGGGGATCGTGGAATCCGGGTTGTTCATCGCCCTGGCCCAGGCGGCCATCGTCGCGGATAACGAGGCGGTGTGGACGATCGCGAAAACGTGATCGCGTCGCAAGCGGCGCGGCTAAACTTAAGAGGGCTATTTCCCCGGTGGGGCGACGGTGAGTTCCTTGTCAACCGTGAAGACGCGATGCGTCAGCGCATCGGTGAACGTGACGCGAGCCAGCAATTTGGCGTGCACGGGAACCGTCTGCCAGGGGCAATCCAGAACGTAGGTTTCCAATAGGCCGCCGTCGTACCAGTCGGATTTGGTTGTCGGCAAATCGAAATCCCACGAGCCGAGGCGGTTGTCGGATTTCAGGGCCAGATCGAATAACTCGACGTGAAAGGATCCGGCGGCCTTGAGACGGTCGCCCTGCTGGTCGATCGGAACGACGTAAACCTTCAGCATGGTGTCGCCGGGCTGGGCGGGGTTGGGATGGTATCCGCCGGTCAGGATGCCGAATTTCAAACCGGCGGTGGTGAACAGTTCGTCGAGCTGATCCTGGGGAAGGACGGAGACGGTGGTCGCGCCGGCCTGGAGGCCGCGAATGGCGGCTTGATCGGCGTCGTGGCGGCGATTCAGGTCTTCGATCTGCGCCTGGAGCTGCTGATTCTGCTTGCGGAGTTCGATGTTGGCTTTGTTCGGGCTGCTGCTGCACGCGGCCAGAGTCAGGCCTGCCAGAAACGCAAGGCCCATGAAGCGGCGGCTATTCTTTGACCTCATCGGAATCCTCGTCACGATTTGCGGCCACAATGGAGGGGACGCGCTCCAGGATATGATCGGCGCAGCCATATTCGATCGCCTCCTCGGCAAAGAGCCATTTGTTGCGATCGAAGTCGCGATGAATCTGTTCGGGCGTTTTGCCGGTGTAGCCGGCCATCATTTTGTAGATGCGGTCGCGCATGCGGAGCATGTGATGGGCTTCGATGCCGAGGTCGGTCGCCGGGCCTTGCAGGACGCCGCCGATCAGGGGCTGATGGAGCAGGACCTGGCTATTGGCCAGAACGGCGCGTTTTCCCTTCTTGCCGGCGGCCAGGAGAAACGCCCCCATGCTGGCCGCCATGCCGATGCAGGTTGTCGCCACGTCGCAGCGCAGGAAGCGCATGGTGTCGATGATGCCCAACCCGGCCGAGATGCTGCCGCCCGGCGAGTTGATGTAAAACTGGATGTCGGACTTCGGATCGTCGTTGGAGAGGAACAGGAACTGGGCGATGATGGTGTTGGCGGAGTCGTCGGTGACCGGCCCGCCAAGGATCACGATCCGGTCCTTGAGCAAACGGGAATAGATGTCATAGGCTCGCTCTCCGCGGCCGGATTTTTCAATGACGATGGGGATGAGGCTGTTTTGGCTCATTTCATTTTTCCTGTCCGCCGCGGAGGCCCGAGGGGGCAGTCCGCTGCACAATCTGCAATTCATTTCCTTCCGGATCGCGGAACGAGACGATCGTACCGCCGCCGGCTGCTTCGACCGGCTCGAAAAGGAACTTGATGCCGAGGGCTTTCAACCGGCGATACGCTTCGGGAAAGTCGCTGACGCGCAGCGCCAGATGGCGAAGCCCCGGCTGAAACCGCGGGGTCTGGGCGGGATTGGGGCCGGCGTCCTTCACGGGCATCAACTCGATCATCGCCGCTTCGCCCTCGTAACCCACCAGCACGCTCGGCGGAGTTTTGGCATCGCTGGCGATCAATTTCATTCCGAGGTTGCGGCAATACCACTGGACCTGCCGATCGACATCGTGACAGGAAATCGCGGGATGATCGATGCTGAGGTAGAGCATGGCAAGGTTCGTTCACTTGGGCTTGGTGGCGTCGCTGGCGGCAATCGCCGCTGGCGAATCCTCGCCCAGCACTTCGTCGACGATGCCGTATTTCACGGATTGGGCCGCGTCAAAGAACCGATCGCGTTCGCTGTCCTCACGGATGCGCTCGATGTCCTGGCCGGTGCAGCGGGCCATGATCGAGATCAGCGTTGCCTTGGTTTTCAGGATTTCATCGGCTTGGATCTGGATATCCGCCGCCTGGCCGTAAACACCCCCGAAGGGCTGGTGGATCATGACCTTGGCATTGGGAAGGATGAAGCGTTTGCCCTTCTTGCCGGCCATGAGCACGATCGCCCCGCCGCTCTCCGCCCGGCCGATGCAATAGGTCGCCACCTCGCAGGTGAGGAATTTCATGATGTCGTAAATCGCCAGGGTATCGTCCACCACGCCGCCGGGGCTGTTGATGTAAAGGTTGATGTCCTGGTCGCGTTTGACGCTCTGGAGATAGAGCATCTGCATCATGATTCTGCTGGCGCTGATGTGATTGATTTCGCCGACGAGGAAGAGCACCCTGTTTTCCAGGAGCATTTCCTCGAGGGTCATTTCACGATAGCGGTTGTATCCGCCGCCCGGGGGACCGGGCATGGCGACGGGCATGTTGACTGGAAGGGAGGAGGGATCGGCGCCAAGATAGCGTGCGGCCCGATCCAAAAGACGTCCATCCAGCTTTTTCGGGTCGAGGTTGAACATTCATCTCCTTAAATTCTGCCTGGGCTGGCGATGGTATGCAGTCGGCGCAGCAGCGTCAATCGAAGGCGATCCTGGGTACTCGCACCAGGTTCGTGAACCAATCGGCGCAGTTGCAAGACGGAAGATTTTTATCGGTTATGATTTTCGTGCCGATCGGCATCGCTGGCTCGAATATCAATGGGCGTCGGCGCGGTTTAGACCGTTGGCTGTCCCGTTTACGTTCGCAACCGCCTTCTGCAAGCGGAACGAAAGTCCAGTCGCCGCCTTCGGCGGCAAATGCTGAGGCGTTTCGAGCTCACGCTCGACCTCAACCGTCCAAAGACACGCCCGCTTGTCCGACCTCCCTCGCACATGCGCAGCGGCCGGCCTTCCGCAATTCCAAAGGAGGTCGGACAAGCGGGGCTGCCTTGGGACGGTTATAGGGGTAGGGAAGACCGATTTGGGTTCGGTCTCCCCTCCCTCCGAACCGGACGGGCGGATTTCCCGCATCCGGCTCTCCAGCTAAT
>JBEKXM010000443.1:0-4260 GCA_049512115.1 Tepidisphaeraceae bacterium
TTTTCTGGAAGCTGCGTGAAGACTTCAACGAGACGTTCCACCTGCCGCCCCGCACTGATCCCACCCTGATACAAGAAGAGCATCGCGTCATGTGGGATGTGGCAACGGGCCCTGAGGCCTTCCGCCGTTTTCGCGAATGCCTGGGAACGGAGATCCGGAACGTTGCGGACGACCAGGGGACGAGTTATCCCGTAGTGAGTCGCGTACCAATCGGCGATCCCATCAGAAACGCAGATTACCCCATCGCAATTCTGAATGAAGACCCGTTCAATCAGCTCGGAACAGAGCCTCCGCAATCCCCGAATCCCGAAGGTTTGGGTTTCGAGCTCGTGAGTGTCGTAAATCAACTTGCAGCCGTGCAGACGCTTGAGCAGCGCACCCAGGGGCAGCGTAGAAAGACCATGCACATTAAGACAGCTCGCTGACAGCCCTTTCGCATATGCCTTGACCCTCCTGCTCCAGGTAAGCGTCGCCACGGTTTTCCTCAAGAAGTTACTCCCATGGACGAGCGCCCGGGGGAGCAACTGGACCTTCACGCTTCCCAACCCGTCCAGACGCTCGTAGTGTGTCGCAGGTCCAGCACCGATAAACGCCCTGCTTCGAAAGCAGCCGCTGCGGCCTGCTGACTCCAGGCACTTGAGAATACGTGACGCGTGATCGAGACTAACTGGATGGAGGTGGATGTTCATTCTCTGCAGCATGCTCTGTGCGCGGCCGGGAAAAAGGATCGATTGTCCTGGCTTAAAGGGTCGTCATCATGAATGCAGCGATGCTTGTCAATGAGTTCACGCATGAGAATGCCATCGGGTTCATCGTCGGGGGCACCTGTTTAGGTCCAATCGGCCTCCCAATGCAGCATGTCAGCCAAATGCAGAATGTGGTAAACGTTCCACCACTGCGGTCGTGGAATCTGGGGAAACCGCCTCAGTTCCGGCCGCAGCAAGGAGCAGCGAAAAGGACTGGCCATGAGACGCTCGCCGCGGCATTGCACCAAATGCCGTGTCCACTCGACATCGGGAGCGTTAAAGCCAAGTTTACTCTTGCGCCATGCGACGCTGGAGGGCAGGTGTCTTTGAAGGTAGCGGCGGACCAAGTATTTCGTCCATCCGTGACGAATCTTGTGAGACCAGGGCAAGCGACACGCAAACTCGACCAGCCGGTAGTCAAGGAACGGCAGACGCGTTTCCATGCCGTGGGCCGCCGTAGTGCGGTCGTCATATCGCAAGAGGTGGCGCAATTGTTCCCCGCATATTTCCTGGCGTTGGAGGCTGCGGAGTGAAAGGGCGACATACGGCGGCAGGCCGGGCGCCGCTTCCAGCAATGCGGGGTTGTATGTGCAACGGGCGCGACTCACCATGCGGAATCTGCGGACACGGCGATTGCCGAAATAGGCGAGTTGCATCGCCATAGTCGCAAACCCCAGTCTGGAGTTGCAGCTTGCATGAAACATCGACTTGGCCATGCCGAACAGATTCGGAAATTGCGCAAGACAATGCGCGGTATAATACCGCTCGTAGCCGAGGAACAGTTCGTCGCCGCCCTGGCCGGAAAGCACCACAGGAATTCCTAGCGCCTTGATGTTTTCAATCAGCGCCCAATGCACGTAGAGGGAAAGCGAACCGTAGGGTGCCTCCTGGTGCCGCGTAAGTCGTGGTTCGTCTTCAATGAGACGTTTCATTTTCGGTTCGACTAAAATGGATTCAAGTCCGCAAATCTTAGCAACCTCGCAAGCATACCGGGTTTCGTCGATTTCCTTGTTTCCGGGAAACGACGATGTGATCGTGGTGATCGCCGTCGCACCGATCCGAGACGCCGCCACCGCAACAGCTGAGGAATCCGTTCCGCCTGACAACGTGATGGCCAAAGGCACGTCGGACCGCAACCGGATTTTGACCGAATCCTCAAGCAATTCGGCAAACTCATCCACGGCCTCTTCATCGGTCAATTCCAGGTCGGCGTCTTGCGGGAATTCCCAAAATTGCCAACTATCGAACGCCCCGGCGTCAAGTTCAATCCAGGCACAATGCCCGGGCGATAATTCTCGTACCCCTTTCCAGATAGTTTCTCCGCCATCGTCGCCGATTCCCCAGACGACGAACTTGGCCAATTGAGCACGATCGATGGCGGGGCGCTTGCAAAGCAGGCAATGCAGGGCCGTGATTTCCGAGGCGAAGCAGATCGCATTTTCGCTGCGCGTATAAAAGAACGGCTTCACGCCCAAGCGATCGCGGCTCCAAAACACGCCGCGGCGGGCCACATCATAAATGGCGAACGCCCACATGCCATTAAACCGACGGGCGCAGTCTCTTCCCCATTGCGCGTAGGCGGCAAGAATCACTTCGGTATCGCTGGTCGAGACGAACTGGTGTCCGAACTTCTTCAGTTCGTCGCGCACCTCGATGTAGTTATAGATTTCCCCGTTGAAGACGATCCAATTCCCTTGAGGGCTGACCATGGGCTGGCTTCCCGCCGCCGAGAGATCCAAAATCGCCAGCCTTCGATGGCCCAAGCCTACAACGTATTCGCTGTCCTTCTCCCCTCCTTGGTGACGGTGGCCTTGGACGTCCCAGGCGACGATTCCTTCCCCGTCGGGGCCGCGATGCGCCAGCGCATGGACGGCGTTTTCAACTTGTGCCGACTTGCAGGAGCCTCCACCGATACCCAAAAAGCCGATAATTCCGCACATACTAAGGGCGGCCCCATTTCATCGCACGGCGACAAGTACTCCCGATGCAACGCCGATCTGCCGGCCAGTCAGACCAGAGCCCGATCGGCTGGTTCCCGCGGTATGTTGTCCTACACCAGAGCATGATGAGGACGGCGCCAATGAACCTCCAGGACCGGAAGCATCCCTCCTGCCGGAGGAGGCCACCACCTTGAGGATGCGAGAGGCATGATCGAAATTGACAGTGTGAATATGGATATTCACGGTTTGGCTAGGCGTTTGTGCGGAATCGGCGAACAGCCAGCGCGGCGGATCGAGGGCCGCAAAGCCGTTAGCCTAACCGGTAATGCGCCTCTTCGACTAAGCGGCGCCAGTTGTGCCGCAGATTTGCCCGGATACAACTTCGCCAATTTCGAGGATGAACCAGCACCCGTACTATGTAATTCGTGCCCGGACTTGAGTTTGCCGGTTCTGACGGACTCCAGAGACAAGGTGGAAGCCGGTCAATGAAGCTGGTATCGAAAAAGCGTGTGACCTTTTCATCGTAGGCTTCCAGCTCGATTCTGGCGCGCCTTCTAATCTCAGAGTTTCTCAAGAGCTCCGCATTGGTCATTTTCAGCCGCCGGTTCATAAAATCGCCATGAGCGGCCGCCGTTCGCAAAGGCAATCCCGTCCGCTGGCGCATCCGGTCCAGGTTGGTTTCAAACTCAGTTTGGATTTCCGGCAGGCGGGCCAAAACCTGTTCCCTGGTCCGCAGGCGATGACGTTTGGCCACGGTTGCGATCTCCTCATAATGGTATCCCACTTCACAGCCGTTCTCCCAGATCTTTCGCATCGTGGTGATGTCAGCCGTATGGAGGCGGAAGTAATAGCTGCCCTTGATCCCTAACTCATTCTCGATTTGCCACATTGCCAACGCCGTCGCCGGATCGGTATCGACATCGCAGCGCAGGACAATGAAGCGGCCCGGCGGCCTGATTTCACCATTGTCGCAAAGCAGGAAAAAATCCCAGACCGAGCACAAGCGGTAGCCCTGCTCCACAAACTGCTCCAGCAGCCGGCGATAATCCTCAAGCCGCGGCCCCATGAGAAAATCGATGTAGCAACGCTGCCAGACGCTTTCAAGCTGCTTTCCAGTGCCACGGCACTCCGCCGGAGGATTGAAAGTGGGATGGCAATGCTGCCAGAATCCTTGAATCAGGTTGTTTTCATTCACCGTATTGCAAGCTGCTGCAAAATGCAGCCCCGAGCGAGCGACTGCAAGGAGCGGGGTTGCCTTGCCGACTGGCAGAGACGGCCCGAATCAGCCTCGATTGGCCCCGGCCCGCCTTGAGCGACGCACTTGGGAGACCACCAGGTATTGGTGTTTCTGGATTTTGGGAACGACGAGAAGCAGGACGCAGAATAAGGCGATCCCGCTCGAAAGCAAGGTCGTGTGCAGGGCCTGCTGCGTCCAAGTGCATCCACACAAGACCGCGCACAGCACGCGCAAGGCCAGATTCGCATGGCTGCGCACGGTGTTGATATAAGCCAGAATGCACCCGGCAATAAGGCCGGCCGCAATTATGCCGGGTATTCCGAGCTCGATGGCGCCT
>JBEKXM010000444.1:0-4258 GCA_049512115.1 Tepidisphaeraceae bacterium
CGAAGGCGGGAAAGGTGGACGGCGCCGTCGACGCGGCGACCGCCGCATGCCACGCCTGTTGCGCCTTGTCTCGCTGGCCCATCGCTTCGTACGCCCGGCCTATCCAATATTGAATCTCGCCGACGCGCGATGCCGTATTGCCGGTTGCTTCCTGGAGGTTAGCCGGAACAGCCAGGGCCGATTGAAAATCGGCCAGCGCCTCGGCGAAGTTCCCGGCCTTGATCTGCTCACGTCCTTTGAGAAGGTTGGCGTTGATCCACGAATCGCCAAGGCTGAACCGCCCACCGCCTTCCCACGCACGGAAGAACCGCGATTTGAGCATCTCCATGGCTTCATCGTACTTTCCGGCGAAGATTTTCAGATTGATCTCGCGGGCGATCACGTCGTCGCGATCGATCAGCGGCTGATGCGATTCCATGAGGGCCAGGCGTTTGGCGGGATCGACGCCATTCTCTTCGTAGAGCTGATCGATTTGATTGAATACCGTCGCATTTCCGCCGAGTGCAACGGCTTTCTCCACGGCGGCCAAGGCCTTGTCGCGGGCATTGTCCTGCCGCAAATAGACCAGCGCCAGGTTGCTGAAGACAACCGGGAAATCCGCGCCATGGGACGCGGATTGTTCCCAGAGTTCGACGGCGCGCCGCGGTTGCCAGTCGTAGAGCAGATTGCCCAGATAATACGGCGCGTGCGAATCGCCCGGATTGGCGTTCATCGCGGTTTGCAAAACGTCGATCATTTCCATCTGGAATGGGAATGCATAATCCACCGGCGCGGCCGCGGCGCGGCGATCGTATTCCGCGGATTTATCCGGTTGATTCAGCTTCCCGGCGCAGTAAGCCAGATCATAGTCAGCCAGAGCGGCGATCTTGGATTGGTCGATGAGCGACAGGACGTCCGTGGCCTGGCGCCAGAGTCCGGCATCCATGTCGTCCGCCGCGGCCTCCAGGCCCAGATTGGGAAACTTCGCCAGATTTGCGGCTATCTCGGTTGGTTTCAGCGCAGCAACGTCGAGCGGATCGATCCTGGCGAGCGAGGCCGCCGCGACGGCGGATTCATCTTTGCGATCCTGACCGCGCAACAGTTCCGATCGAAGCGCCAGCGCGCGGACGTTCAACGCATCGGCCTCCAGCGAGCGATCCAGATAACCCAGCGCCGTGCCGAAATCCCCGCGGCACGTTGCGATCTGGGCCAATTCAAAATATCCTGGCGAGCGCCAGGCGGAGCTCCAGGTGGACTTGTAAAATTGCGTGAACGCCTCGTCGTTCTTTCCCTGGTCCTTCAGCGCCAACCCCAGATAGTAAAACGCCTCGCCATCCTTGGGCATGGTGTATCGATTGGTGGCTCGGGCAAGGGCGGCGCCAAGATAATTTTCCGCGTCGGCGAATCGACCGGCCTTGATGGCGTCAATCCCCATCGCGGTATTCACGCGAACGTCGCCCGCATCGCGCTTCAGAGCTTCCTGCCAATAGGGGTCCGGCAACGCTCCGGGAGCGTGAAACTGTTCGATCCGCAGCCCCGTCAGGTACAACTCTTCGTTTGTTTTGAGGTCCTGGGGCGCCGGCGGATTGGTGACCGGTTTCGGCATCGCCTCGGGGACCAGCTTCACCGGCGAATACGCAACCAGTTCCCTCCCATCAGCCGAAATGGAGGCGCGAAGATCGTGCTGGTCGGCGCCGGCGGGAATGGCAATCTGTTTCACGTACGATTTGCCGGGCCCGATCGCCGCCTGTTCCTCCAGCAACACCCGATCTTTCAGCTTGAGCAAAACGGTTGCGTTGGGATGTTCCGCCGTGGCGTAGAATCCGACCGTCGCCTTGCCGTTGCTCACGTTCAAATTGACCGCCGCGTCGATGTCGGCACTTTTCACGCCGTCGATATCGCGGAACGGATACCAGTATTGGGTCCACGTGCGCGTCTCGAACGGTTCAAGCCAGGAATAATCCGGTTGATTGTCGGAATAGGCGCCGACCATCAGTTCGATGTACGGTCCGTCGCTGTCGGTCAGCAGCGTATCCTCGGCTCGGCCGCTGGGCCCGTTGCCCCAGGTGAAAAATTTCTTGCCGGGCACGACGTTGTGATCGGCGATCGCCATCGTGCCGGCGTTGCGGCCATGATCGTATCCCGCGAAAAAATCGTCCTGGTAATTCCACGCGAACATCGACGTGGAATTGAAATGGTTCTTGTACCAGCTCACGTCCACGCCGGCCGTGAAGTCGGTATTGTTGAATCGCGTCGTGGCGATCGGCCAGGTCGTGAAATCCCGCTTGCCGTGATACGTCACGTGCTGCGTGCTCGGCGGGAAAATCACCTGATACGTGTCGTTGACGCTCACCGCGACGTTTGAAAAGCAGAGCATCGACGCCGGCAACGGCGTGCGGTTGATCATCCGGAATTTCGCCTCCAGGTATGATCTGCCCGGATGCAGCGTCAGCCCCACCGCCCAGCGCATGCGGTCGCGCAATTCCAATTCGCCGACCCAGACCGTCTTGCTTTGATCGGCGTTGTCTTCGACGGTGTATTGCACCGGCAGAAAGCTCGTCGCCCGGTGATGGTGCGGAACGTCCCATTCCATTCCCCCGGAAATCCACGCGCCCAGCAAACTGATCAGCGCCGGCTTAATGACGTGCTGGCGATACACGAAGTTGTAGCCGTTGGTTTTGTCGATCGCCTCGAAAACCTTCCCGCCGATCTCGGGTAGGATGCCGATCTTGACGTACTCGTTTTCCAGATAAACCATCGTGTAAGTCTTGTTGACCTTCTCGGTGGTCAGGTTGTCATAAGCCGGGTACGGATAGATGCGATGTTGGGCGCCCTGGGAGGTTCCGCCGGAATAGAACCGGGGAGTGGAATCCGGCGGACCGATCAGGTAGGTCGGGATAACGACCGCCTGCTCGTAAACCTTCACGGAAGAATCGGCCCCCGCCGGGCGGGAGCTGGACATCATCGCGACGAAGACAACTAAAATTGGAATTGATCGCTTCATGGGCCTATTTCCCTGTCACCTTTCCTCTTCCCGTTCGAATTTCAGGTCGATGTACGTCGGGCCTTCGGGATCGTCGGGGACAAGCTGGCCGTCGATCACGTGAAGCTCGAGCACATTGATGGCCGTGTTGCGGCGAGGCCGAATAGGATTCGTCGCTGGGACAATGGTCGCCGCGGTTGTCCCCACACGCCGATTTCCGAAATAGAACCACCAGGCCCGGCCGCCGCTCACCACCACATCGCCGTGCGAGCCGACAAGCGTCTGAGGCTGCGCTTTCCAATTCAGGCAATCATCCGAGCTCCATACGCGCATCCCCGTCCTCCACGTATCGGCGACGAGCCAATACTTGTCCCGCCAATGAAACACCTTCGGCCCTTCGCCATTGAAATCGGTCACCGCGCTTCCCCTGGCCTGCCAGTGATACAAATCCGGACTGTCCGCATAACATAGGGTATGTTTGGCTCGCTCGTCCTTGTACCACATTCGCCAGATTCCATTGGCAAGCTGCATGACGCATGGATCGATCACGCGGTCCGAATTGAGATCGACCGGGCCGATGGCGGTCCATTTCATGCCGTCGCTGCTGGTGAGATGGATGATCGATCGCGGGTGGTTCCAGTCGTTGAAAATCCCGGGCACGAAGGCCAGGTACATGTGGTACGTCCCGTCCACCCAGATGACTTCCGGCGCCCAGTAGGTGTATCCGTCGGGGTGGTCGGACGCGCCGTAGTCGATGCCGGCCAGACCGTCATATTGCCACATTGCCCCTCCGTCATCGCTGGCGGCCACGCCGATCCGCGTCCCGTGAATCCAAATCACTCCGGGCGCGTCCGGGGCCGTGGCGCGCCGCTGAGTATAGTACATGAACCACTTGTGCCGCTCGGCGACGTAGCAGAGGACCGGATCGGTCGGCGCGTCAAACGGTGGATCGCGATACAAAGGCCGCGGCGCGAGTTTGCCCAATCCATTGTTCGGCGCGACATTGCTTCGGACATTCGTCGCGCAACCGAACAGGCCGATTGCCAAGATCGCCAGGATCGAGATTCGCAACGAACCACCTGGCACGCTATTGCGCCTCCTCTGGACAGATGTTATCGCCACCAAAATAACGCCACAACCTCTACCCGGAATTTCCGTGCTATGCGCGGGTTTATGCGGTAAAATGGATATGAACGATCGTTGCCGTTGCGTGAGGCGGCATCGGTTACCCAATGATGTAAACAAATGCCGTCAGTATTTGGCATTACCGTCGGTTCCCCCCGTTTGAATACAGGC
>JBEKXM010000445.1:0-4251 GCA_049512115.1 Tepidisphaeraceae bacterium
CGCATCATGCCCGAGTTGCGCAAGACGGTGCCGATTCTCACGGCGGACGTCAGCGGCCGGCAAATCAGCCTGTTGCGATTCAAATCGGTGGACCTGCTGTGTCCCACCGAGCGGGAGGTGCGCGAGACCCTGCACGATTTCGCCAGCGGCCTCGGCGCGGTTGTCTGGCGGCTGCTCGCCGAAACCAAGGCGCGTCAGGCCATCATCACCCTGGGAAAGCAGGGCCTGGTGACGTTCACACCCCCCGAGCAGGCAGGCGATGCGATGCTGGGCCGGCTTTCCAGCGAATATCTCCCGGCATTCTCAAACCGGGTGGTGGATCCGTTGGGATGCGGCGATGCGTTGCTGGCGACGGCGAGCTTGGCGTTGGGGTGCGGGGGATCGCTGTACGCGGCGGCATACCTGGGATCGCTCGCCGCGGCGATCGAAATCCAGCAAATGGGCAATCAGCCGCTCACCGCCGAACGGCTGGCCGATGCGGTTACCCATCGCGAGGCAGCCGCGGCGCGGCTGGCGTCGTGAACCCTTCTTATTATGGACGGTTTTGTCCGCGCTGGCCCGGCGGAAGCAGCTCGCCGAACTGTTGCTCGTATCGCTTGATCAACTGCATCAGCGATTGCGAGAGCCGCTTGGCGTTCATGTAGGACATCACCACCCGGTCGGT
Source organism: Tepidisphaeraceae bacterium (assembly GCA_049512115.1). Taxonomy (GTDB): domain Bacteria; phylum Planctomycetota; class Phycisphaerae; order Tepidisphaerales; family Tepidisphaeraceae; genus PALSA-1353. The sequence continues at coordinate 665 of JBEKXM010000445.1, forward strand.
GATCTTCAGCAGCAACTGCTGCTGGCCCGTCTGGGGATTCGGATTGGGCATGTTGAAGCCCAGATCGATTATCACCTCGTCATTGGTGGCGTGAATGCGATAGGAATTGCTGTAAATCTGCCGCAGCTCCCGCTCGTCCAAAAGCACCTGAACGCCCGGCTGCGATGCCTCTGGTTGTGTTTCCTCTGACATAGTTCTCCTGTTGTATGAGGCCGGACATTGTGCCGATTTGCCCGCGAATGTCCACAGCGTCAAGCAGAGAAGATGAATTGAACCGCCAAGACGCCAAGGTCGCCAAGAACTCAATAATAAATAATGCTGAATTATCTGTGCGAATCTGATTTACATCAGTGGCAATAATGCATTTCTGCTTTGTTCTTTCCTACCTTGGCGTCTTGGGTGCGTCAGTGAAACCGATCGTGTCTCGTAAACTGAAAGGAGTTTACCTTGGAATGATCCGTTAGCCATGTAGCTGACTGGGCGTGGTGTCGGAGCAATCCGGCACGCGAAGCCCCGGAAGGCGAAGGCGTGAGCCGTAGCGCAAGCGAACCCACACATAGCCTCGTTACGCCAGTGTGAGAGTGGCCAATCCGTCCAAGAGGACCAAGCCAATGCGGAGGGCAAGCCCTTCGCCACGATCGATGAAGCAGCGGGTAGAAGTGGAGGAGCAGTCCTTCACGAGCAATCGGTCGGCTCTCCGGGGTTGAAAGGGACGGCGCGTGCCGAAAGACAAGATCGGGAACTGAGAGACCCCGCAAGCCGGCGGATTGATCCGCGGCGTCGTCTGGAAAGACATAACCAGTCTGGCGTGGTGTGCGGGGAGTCGGATGGGCTCGTAGTAGCTGAGAAGCGGGGTAACGCCCGTGGAGCGAAGGAGCCCTGACGGTATCGAGCGGACGTAAGAAGAAGAGAGGCCCGATTGCAGGAGGTACCTGATAGGACGGAACAACCAACGGACCTGCCTTTGCACCTGAAGGTGAATGGGAAGGGTCTGCCGGGGAAAGTCTTTCTTCTGAGACAGAAGCTATACCTCAAAGCCAAACGGGAACCGGCGTTCCGCTTCTACACGTTGTACGAGGCGGTGTGCTGGCCCGACGTTCTGCGTGCGGCATGGGAGCGGGTGGCCGCCAACGGCGGCGCGCCCGGCGTGGACGGCTTGAGCATCAAACAGGTGCAAGAGTCCGAACACGGCGTGTCGGGATTCTTGGGCGAGATCGAACAATCGCTCAAGGCCCGGACCTACCGCCCGCAGCCGGTGAAGCGTGTGTACATCCCCAAAGCCAACGGCAAACTCCGTCCCCTGGGCATCCCGACGGTCAAGGACCGTGTGGTGCAAATGGGGGTGCTGCTGATCGTGGAACCGATTTTCGAGGCGGACTTCCTGGACAGTTCGTACGGATTCCGACCGGGAAGATCGGCCCACGATGCGTTGGAGGAGATCAAGCAAAACCTCCAACAGGGACGAAGGGAAGTGTATGACGCGGATTTGCAGTCGTACTTCGGCACGATTCCCCACGAGAAGCTGATGGCCTGCGTGCAAAAGCGGATCGTGGACGGGAGCGTGCTGAAGCTGATCCGGATGTGGCTCAAGGCGGTCATCATCGAACCGGGCAAAGGACCGGGCGACCCGCCAACAGCGCATCGGAGCAAACAGGGAACGCCGCAGGGCGGGGTGATCTCGCCGCTGCTGGCCAACCTGTATCTGCACTGGTTCGATAAGCTGTTCCACCGATCCGACGGACCGTATCGCTGGGCCAACGCCCGACTGGTGCGGTACGCCGACGACTTTGTGATTCTGGCAAGGTACGTGGGCGGTCGGATCGGGCAGTTCGTGGAACAGACGCTGCAAGGGCGGTTCGGCCTGACGGTCAACCGCGACAAGACGCGCACGGTGAAGTTGAACGAACCGGGTGCGAGCTTGGACTTCCTGGGCTACACGTTCCGGTACGACCGTGACCGGCAAGGCCGGAACTGGCGATACCTGAACCTCTGTCCGTCCAGAAAGTCGATACAGCGGGCACGGGACAAATTGCGTGAGATGACCGGACCGGAAAGATGCTTCCTGCCGATCCCGGCGTTGATCGCGAAGGTCAACGACCACCTGAGAGGTTGGGGCAACTACTTCGGGAAAGGCCACCCCCGCAACGCGTTCCACCAGATCAACCGATTTGTGCAGGAACGACTGGAACGACACCTGAAGCGTCGGAGCCAGCGACCGTTCCGCAAACGCGGAATGGTCAGTTGGTATGAGCAATTGCAGCGTCTGGGCCTCGAGAACCTGTGACGCGGCAATGACCGTGAATGCTGGAGACGAAAGATATCGTGAGAGCCGGATGCGGGAAACCCGCCTGTCCGGTTCGAGGAGGGAGAACTGAACGGCAATCGGGCCGTTCAGTTCTCTACTCTACCGTCTTGGCGGTTCAATTGTCTTTGGGCCCATTCAATACTGCGGGCCGCCCGGATTAACGTCTTTGTTCCACAGCAGAATTCCCCCGGCCATGCTCTTCACGTCCTTGAACCCCTGCTGGCGGAGGATTTGAGTGAACTGCATGGATCGCCCGCCGCTCTTGCAATGGACGACGATCTTGTCTTGCTCATGGCCCTTAAGTTCGCCGATGCGCTGGGCCAATTGCTGCAACGGGATGAGCTTTGCCGAGTCGATGCTGGTGATCGCCTGTTCGCTGGGAAGCCGGCAATCGATAAACAGGAAATCGTTGTTCTGATCCAGCATCGCTTTGACCTCTCGGGGCGTGATTTCCCAATCGGGCTTGAACGCATAGCCCGGGGGAAGCCCGCGGGAATCGAGCGAGGGGTCGGATTTCGGCTGGGCGCTGAAGCCGGATTTGGATTGCCGGACTTCGGCTTCGGTCTCGGCCAGGCTTTTGGGGTCCAGCGTGGGGACGCCGCAGAACTGCTCATAATCGATCGGCTTGCTGATGGTGGGATGATCCCCGCAAACCGGGCAAGCCGGATCGCGCCGGAGCTTGAACGTCTTGAATTCCAGATCGAGGGCGCTGAATGTAGTGAGCCGCCCGATCGCCGGCCGGCCGATGCCCAGGATCAGCTTGAGCACTTCATTGGCCTGCAAAGTTCCGATGATACCGGGCAACACGCCGACGACGCCGCCTTCGGCGCAGCTCGGCACCGATCCCGGGTCCGGCGGCTCGGGATACATGCAGCGATAGCACGGCCCGCGCTCGCCCGGCCGGTCGGGATTCGCCAGATGGGCCGCGAACACCGTCACCATCCCCTCAAACCGGAAGATCGAACCATACACGTTCGGCTTCTTCAGCAGCACGCACGCATCGTTCACGCAATACCGCGTCGGGAAATTGTCCGTCCCATCGATGATGACGTCGTAATCCTTCACGAGATCCAGAACGTTCGAGCTGTTCACGACGGTCTTATGCTCGATGATCTTGACGTCGGGGTTCAGGTCTTTCAGCCGCTTGCCGGCCGCTTTGACTTTGTCCTCGCCGATGGATGAGACGCCGAAGAGAACCTGCCGCTGAAGATTGCTCGGGCTGACGACATCGACATCCGCCAAGCCGATTGTTCCCACGCCCGCGGCGGCCAGATAAAGGCTG
>JBEKXM010000446.1:0-4239 GCA_049512115.1 Tepidisphaeraceae bacterium
TCCTCGACGGCGAACCGGCCCCAGGTCGCGGTTTTGCGGAGATCGTGATCGACCTCGAGATAAATCGTCGGGCTGGGGTCTTCGTCGGGAGTCGCGGGGTTCCAGCGTGCGTGGACGATGAAAACGTCTTTTTCCTCGATGGCGGGCTGAAGGTTGCGGATGAATTGCCGGTGCGCTTCTGGGACGCCGGCGATCAGGCCGTCCACGCCGTGATCGGTGGGTTTGTCCAGCACGGCGCGCATGGAAGCGTCGGTGGCGCCGTAGCTGGCGAGCGTCTCGCGCAGGCCGTGCTGCATGAACCATTTGAACGCGCCGGGGCGATTGTTGCGCGTGAGTTGCTCGACATAGCTTTGCCCGTTGAGCAGCACGTCGAACAGGTCGTCGTGATTCCCGCGGCAGAACCGGGCGTTGGGCAATTGCAGCAGGAACTCGATCACGCCGCGCGAATCCGGTCCGCGATTGACGTAGTCGCCCACGAAGATCCATGCGGGCGAAGCGTCACGTTTGGCGACGTGTTCGACCAGCACCTTGAGCGGTTGCGCCATGCCGTGAATATCTCCGACGATCCATCGCACGCGCATAAGTTACCGGCCCAAGGCCGCCGCGGACAAGCGCATTATCGGTCCGTCACGAAAATGGGGCGGTTTGGCCGACAAAATTCTCATCGCCGGGTGAATTTCAGGAACGGGTGAAAGGGAGCTTGTCATGCGAAGTGGAAAGGCGAATTTGAAATTGACGGCCGGGGGATTGGCGCTGGCGGTTGCCGCCGGCGCTGCCGAGGGAAGCGCGGTCCCGATCTCGTACGTGGTTCAGTCGCGTTCGGTTTCGGCCAGCGCGTCGGCCACGGGATTTACCCGAGGCGGAACGAGCCTGTCGCCCACGGCCAGCCAGCAGAGCCAGTCGCAGCAGGCCGGCGGGTTTGGCGATTTCGCGGGGAACGTCGGCGCATCGTCCACGCTCGGCCCGCAAAGCGCACAAGCCGCCGCCGCGGCGGTGCAGAATTCCTCGCTCGGCGGCACCGGCTTCAGCGCCAGCGGCTTCGTGCAGACCGAATCGTTCCTCGGAACGAGCGGCCCGGCGAATGCCTCCGGCAGCTCGGTGTTCGACGTGACCTTCAACGTGTCGCATGAGGAGGGATACACGTTCATCGCCAATCTCAGCGGCACGATCGGCGCCACCGCCGCGAGCATTCGTCTCACGGACGTTTCGGGCAACAACGTGTTCGCGCCGATCACGACGGTCAACCTCAAAGGCTTCCAGACCCAGGGCATCCTGCAAGCCGGAACGTATTCCCTGGCGTTGGACGCGAAGGCCTCGAGCATGGGCGATAGCGGCAACTCGGTGAACTACAGCATTTCGCTGGCGGACGGCGCGGTCGGCACTTCATCGGCTGCCATTGCCACCTCGACGGCGGTTCCGCTGCCGCCCGCGTGGCTGGATACGGTGGCAATGTTGGGCGGCCTGGGCCTGATAAGCCTGGCGCGTCGCCGAGTGCCTGGTTGAGCGAGAGAGAGACAGGCGGAGAGATGGGTGACAACCCCCGGGAAAACGATCCCGGGGGTTTTTAAGTATTTGTCATTCGTCATTCGTCATTTGTCATTTGCAAAGAACATTCGGAATTGGCGACATCATCAACCAATGACCAATGACCAATGACCAATGACAACTTACTTTTTCCCCTTGTACTGTCCGTATTGGATACATTAGCCTGCTCCCATGTCACGATTCTTTCGCGTCGAGCCGGGGTTTCTTCGGCCGGAACATTGCACGATCGTCGGGGACGTTTCCATCGGCGCGAACAGCAGCATCTGGTTCGGCGCGGTGATTCGCGGGGACGTGGCTCCGGTGGTCATCGGCCGGCGGGTCAACGTGCAGGACAACGCCGTGGTTCATTGCGACTCCGGGGTGGCCAATACGATCGAAGACGAGGTGACAATCGGGCATGGCGCGGTTGTGCATGGCAAGCATGTCGGGCAAGGGTCGCTTGTCGGGATGGGAGCGACGCTGCTCAGCCGGTCGGTCATCGGCAGGCAATGCCTGATCGCCGCGGGGGCGGTCGTGCCGCCGGACCTGATCGTGCCGGATCGAATGGTGGTCATGGGCGTGCCCGGCAAAATCGTCCGCCCGATCAATCCGGAGGAATTGCAATACATGCAGTGGTTGACGGGGCATTACCTGGAGTTGGCAGAGCAATACCTCGTGGGGAAATTCAAGTCTGTTGGAGAGACGAAAACAAAAACAAAAACAAAAACCCCCGCCCACTGAAACCGCGGGCCGCCGGACGTTTGCGGCGGGCTTCTACAGCATGAGGCTGACGCGGGTCACCTGAAACCCCGCTTGCCGAAGCCCGTCCACGGTGGTCTGCACCGTCTGACTCAGCTTGTCCAAGCTGATGTCATTGGGTACGTCTTCAAGATTCACCTGCGTGGAGCCGCTGCCTGTCAGCGACCCATTGCCGGGGACTTGAATGACCTGCGAGAATTGAACCAGAAACGTGACGCGCCGCTTTTTACTGCTGATGCTTTCGTTGGCCATGGGTTCCAGTATATCCATCTGGACGCGCAGGGCGAAAAACTTTGTTCAATATAAACGGAGCTAAATGGAAAGCGTCGGCTGGGGCGCCGGGGCATCGCCGCGGGCGCGGCGGCGATAATTGCGCGGGCTCAGCCCGAATCGCTCCTGGAACGCGACACTGAGCTGGCGGGTTTCCTTGAAGCCGCAGGCATCGGCGATCTCGTGAACGGGGCGGTCGGTGCCCGACAAAAGCAGCCTGGCCCGCTCCATCTGCACTCGGCGGATTTCCTGGTACGGCGAGCGGCCCAGCGCTTTGCGAAAGCGCATTTCCAGCGACCGCCGCGACAGGGGCGTGCGATCCAGAAGGTCTTGCACGTTGATGTCCCGACCCCCCTGGTCGCGGATGAACCTCACCGCCGCCGCCGTCTCGGCATCCGCCAGCGCGATCATGTCCGTCGATCGCCGGGTGATGACCTCGCGCGGCCGGATCAGGATCGGCTGGCGGGGGGGTGGTTCTCCAGCGATCAGCCGGCCGAGCAGCGCCGCGGCCTCGTAACCGATCAACTCGGTGTCCAGTCGAATGCTGGAAAGGCGAACGCCCGACAGCTCGCAATGAATCTCGTCGTTATCCACGCCCAGGACGGCCACTTCATCCGGGACCAGCGCTCCCAGGCGTGTGACTTCGCGAACGACCTCGCGGGCGCAATGGTCGTTGTAGCAGAAGATGCCGACCGGCCGGGGAAGTGATTTGAGCACCCGCTCCCGCTCGGGCGAGGGGTCGTCCCCCGGTCGCGGCAGAATCACGCACGGCAGCGGCGATACGGCTTTGCAGAATCCTTCCCGTCGATTGCGGCAATACTCAAGATCGGAAGGCCCGCAGAAGGCGAAACTTCGCAGGTTCCGCTCGTCCAAAAAGTATTTCGCCGCCATCACTCCCGTCGCCAGATCATCGGGAAAAACACTGGGCAACGCCGCCGGCGGATTCAATACGTTGGCAACGTTCACCGCCGGAACGCCGCTGCGGATCAGCGCCTCAGCCTGCTCGTGCTCTCGAATCTGGATGATGACGCCGCGGACGCCGTCCTGCTTGAACGTGCTGGTGAAATCGGGATCGATGCGGGCATTGAATCCGAAATCCCATTCGCCGTGTAGTTTGTCGTAGTCCGCGATGCCGCGCAGGATTCCCCGGCTGTAGCTGAAAACCACGTCGGCGTACAGACGAATGCGTAGATTTGCCGACATCCCGTGCCTCCGGCCATCCTGATGTGGGCCAACTCGATTGCGTTAATTATGAACATTTTAGGCGAAAATTGCAAACTTGTCAGGTCAACAGCCGCTTTTTTTGGCATATTGTTCCCAAGTTATTCACGGAATTTGATTTATGGGCCGTGGTGGACTGACAAATAATATCCCGCGAGCGCCGATGTGATAACCTTACATCCTGTGCGTCACCTGCGTTATTTGCCGTTGACCTTCCTCGTCGGGCAAGAGGGATTCGTTTTTTTCCTGCCCTTTCTGATCACGTGCCTGCTGATTCACGTCAGCGTACACGCCGCCCTCGCGGCCCATCGGCAATAACGCCGTTTCACGGCGTCGATCCGCAACATTACTTCACGCAATTACTGGCCAACCTGCCGGCCACGCCGATCAGCCAACTACCCAACTGGCTGCCGGATCGCTGGCGGCTGCGGAATCCCGCCCCGTCAGCGTAGGATGCGGTTTATA
>JBEKXM010000447.1:0-4237 GCA_049512115.1 Tepidisphaeraceae bacterium
GGCGTACGACCTGCTCGATCGCCCCGGCGACGCCCAGGCCGCCTACCAAAACGCCACCGTCCTGATGCCCTTGGCCGAATTGACTCGCCGGTATCCGGAAATCACGCCCCTGGCCTCGAAATACAAGCCCGCGCCCGCGCCGGCGGAGGTGGCTTAACCAATGCTCCCCGTTGACGTGGCCATCACCCGTTTCCGACGCGATCTCACCATCGCCGCCCTCGTCCGCATCTCCCTCCTCGCTGCCGCCATGTTCTGCGTCCTTGCCGAACCCTTTGGATTGCATCAGGGCTGGATGTACGTCTTGTTGGTCGTTGGCGGGATTTGGGTGTTGCTCAGCTACCGCTCCATGCAGGGAACCAGGATCGCGGCCGATTCCCCCTCGCTGATCGCCGCCGGCGAATTCGAACGCGCCGAAAGCCACATCGACGCCTCCCTCCGCTCCTTTTCCCTTTTCCGCAACGCCAAGATCCTCAGCCTGCATCATCTGGCCGTCCTCAGACACGCCCAGCAGCGCTGGCGGGAATCGGCCCTGCTTTCCCAGGCCGTGTTGTCGCAGAAGCTGGGCAACATGCAGGGCTTGGCGCGGAATTCCCTGTTGCTCCTGGCCGATTCCATGCTCCGCCTCGGCGATCTGCGCGGCGCTTTCGGCGCCATGACCCGTTTATACCGTTATCGCCTCAGCCTCGGCGAGGCCCTGGTCTTGCAATTATTGCAACTTGACTACGGTTGGCGCATTGGCGCTTGGGAGTCCATGCTGCAAGCCGTCGGCGGCAAAGTGCAGATGTGCGAATTGATGCCCCGGCTTAATGCGGCCAGATCGCAGGCCTTGTTGGCCGCCGCGGCATTCAAGACCAACCGGATCGAGCTGGCCCAATGGCTTCGCCGCCGCGCCCAACTCCTGGCCGAGCCCCAGGAAATCGCTTCCGGCCAGCCCAGTCTGGAGGAGATATTTCGACTACCGGGCTGATTCCGGGGGGACGCTCCGCTCCCTTCCCGAACATTCCCGATGCTTTGGTTTTTGCATGAGGAACGAAATGAAGCACCGATTCGTGCTGGCAGTTTTCATCGCGACTTTTGCCGCGGCCCTGGGCCGCGCGCCGGCGGACGATATCGACCAATCTCCGCAGGACCCCGACGGTTCCGTCGCATTGGCCGAGCGATTCGCAACCTCCGCCCACCAAGTTTTCCGCCAGAAGCAAATCCCCGCAAACGCCCTGCAATTGAGCGCCGACCTCTATCGCGCCGCCATCAAGCTCGATCCCGGCGAGCCGCGATTTGCTAGGTCGCTGGCGGACATTCTTTTGGAGGTGAACGATGGCCCCGGTGCAATCCAGGCCCTGACGGATTATCTCAAGCTTGATCGCAACGACGCCAGGGAGGATCAAACCGCCCAGGTTCAGCTCATCGACCTTTACCTTGCCTCCGACGCGATGGAATCGGTCGATCAGCGCCTGAATTACCTCCGCTTCCTTCTCAAGAAACAGTCCATCTCCGGTCCGGTCAAGAGCGAAATTGCCGTGCGCGCCGCCCAATTGCTGATGGACAGGGGGCAGAACGACCAAGCCATGCAGCTCCTGGATTCAGCCCGGGTCCTCAACCCCGTGAATCTGCAAGCCCTGCGAATTCGCTATATCCTGACCCAGGACACGGCGCTGCCCGTTGATCGCGTCCAGCAGCTCCTGGGAATCTTGCAGGCCAACCCCACCGATCCGGTCGTGGTATCCCGGCTCGCCGAACAACTCGCCCAGTTGGGGTTGGTCGACCCCGCCATCGCCTGGTACGCATTGGCCAACGAAATCTATTCCTCGACCAAAGTCCGCGCCGACCCGGCGTTCGTGCTCGGCGCCAGTTCGCAATTGCTTATCGGCAAACACGCCGACGAGGCCAAGGCGGTGGCCGCCAGGTACAACGACGTTCTGCCCGATGACGCCGATGGCTGGTTCATCTCCCTTTCGGCTCTGAAATTCCAGCTCGCCATTTTTCCCGGCAATCAGGACATGCAGGCCGACAACACCGCCTTGATCCGCAAAGCTTTCAATGCCGTTTCCAATCGCCTGCAAACAATCCGCAAGTTAGCCGGCGATTTAACCGCTACGACCCGGCCCATCGATTCGCCCGATGATACCGTTCTGCCCGACCTTTCCGACGATCCCATCCGTCTAAAAACCGTCCGGGATCGCCAACTTATCGCTCCCTACGAAGCGTCGTTGGCGTCGCTGGCCTGGCTGGATTTGTACTACCGCCGCGCCGCCGAGCCCGCCACGCCTCTCATTGACGCCCTGGCCCGCCTCCTGCCGGCCAACGATGTCACGCTCCAGCGATTGCGCGCCTGGCAGCAATACGTCGGCGGTGACGCCAAGGGCGCCCTTCCCAAGCTCAAAGCCCTGGGCAAACTCGACCCGCTGGCGCAGCTCGGCGTCATCCTCATCGAACTGGACGATCCCCTCACCAAGGGCCAGGCCATCCTCCAGGCCCAGAATCTGATCGATGAACATCCCTCGGGAGTGATCGGAGCCGTGCTCTGGGCGGAATTCAGCAGGCTTCACGTCAAGATCGATCCATCCCCCGCCTCCGGAACTGTTGCCACTATGGTCAGTGCCGTTCCACAGTCCTTTCTGGAATTGCTCCGGGCGCCCAAGACCTTTTACGACGTTCAGGTTGCCCCGCTCAAGGCGTCTTATGAGTTTGGAGAACCCGTCCTTGTGCGCGTCACCTTGCAGAACGTCAGCGGCGTGGATTTGGCCATCGGCGACGACTGCGCGATCCATCCCGAACTCTGGTTCGACGCCCGTTTGATCGGATTGTTCAACCAGGGGATTTATGGGGCGGCGATCGGCCGGCTGGATCAGCGGCTGGTCCTCGGGCCCGGCGATTCCGTCAGCACCGTTCTTCGCATCGACCAGGACGTTCTTCACGTCGTTTTTGCTACCAGACCCCAGGTCGACCTCATGGTGAATCTGTCCCTCGTCTTGAATCCCACGCAAGTCAAGCAAGCCGCTCGGTTTCAGTCTCCCCAGGCGCAGCCGGGGATCGGCGGTTACACTCAGACTTCTCAGACCATCGCCCGCGAGTCGATTCCGATCGGAACCCCCGAACAACGCGCTGTGTTTTACCAGCGATTGGACTTGAATGACGGCGGCGAAAAAATACGGGCGTTGGACGCCATTGCTTCCTATATCGAAGTCCTTGCCGACATAAAAGACCCCCAATCCAAGCAGGTCCGGGATGAATTCATCGCCAAGATTCACCTGGTGGATGTCGGCACCAATCCATCGGTTCAGGCCTATCAGAAATACCTCCTTACCACGCTGGCGCAGGGAGACGATCAAGCCAATTCCCTGGCCTCAATGGTGACCGACGAGCATTGGCAAGCACGCCTGTTGGCTCTGATTGTCGCCGGCGACATGGGCAGCAAGGGAATCGCCGTGGCCGATCAACTCTCGGCAGACAAGGACCCGATCGTCAAGTCCTACGCCGAATCGCTTTCCCAGTCGCTCCGGGTGGCCGCGACCCAGCCCAGCGCCCCCGCGACGGAGCCGGCTCCTCAACCGAACCAGACATCCGGCACTCCGTAGCGCATTGTCAAGGAAATGGCCGTGACCGTCCCCGAGAATCATCCTTTGTTGCCGCCGGCCGAAAATTCGCCTCCCCCGTCCCAGCCCCGCAAAACCGTCGGCTTCGCCGACGATTTCAAACGCTTTTTCATCCGCGGACTCGCAACCCTCTTGCCCACTCTCATCACCCTCTGGCTCCTCATCTGGGCCTGGAATTTCCTTTGGGAGAACATCGGACAGTACGTCATCAACCTGATTTCATTCCTCTGGTACGAGGCCGGCGACAGCGGCTGGCTCGGGGTTCAGCCCCAATCGCCTCACTACATCTATTCCTGGGCCTTGGATCAATCCAAATTCTCCACGCGCCTTCTGGGCGTTGGGTTGTCCATCGTGCTGGTCTATGTCATCGGGGTGTTCGTAGGCAATCTCATCGGCCGGGCCTTTTGGCGCGTCGCCGAGCGGGCCCTGTTGCGGATACCCTTGGTCCGGGCAATTTATCCCGCCGTCAAACAGGTGACGGATTTCGTCCTGGCCGACCGGACTCATCAGTTCCAGGCCAGCCGCGTCGTCGCCGTTCAGCCCCACGAGCACAATATCTGGTCCATCGGACTCGTCACCAGCACCCGCCGTTGGACCCTTGGCCAGAACGGCCCGGAAGAAATGGTCACCGTCTTTGTTCCCTC
>JBEKXM010000448.1:0-4233 GCA_049512115.1 Tepidisphaeraceae bacterium
GCTTTCGTATCCTGCCCCTCGCCACACCCATCTTTACAAGTCCTATCTCGGCTGCCCGGCGCGGTTCAATCAACCGATGCATGAACTCACCTATCCGAGGTCGATTCTCTCTAGGAAGCCGCGCATGGCACACGGTCTAACTTGGAGGACTCTGCAGGAAACCTGCGATCGCATTCTCGGTGAGGTAAAGACATCGACAGGTGTCGCCGGTCAAATCTATCAAATCATTGCCTCCACACCCGGGCATTCACCACCCATGGAAGGCGCGGCCAGGCAGCTCGCTATAACCGAGCGGACGCTCAATCGAAAGCTCCGTGCCGAGGGCACCTCTTATACTCAAATTCTCGACGATGTCCGCTGCAACCTCGCAAAGGAATATCTCCGTACCACGAAACTGAGCGTAGAGGACATTTCAGAGCTGGTGGGATTCAGCGACGCTACGAACTTTCGTCACGCATTCCACCGCTGGACAGGCAGCACGCCCGCACGCTATCGGTCCTGACCGCAAGTCTTTCGCAGCGTGCAAACATTCCCGAACTGGCCTCAAACCAAGTGCTTCAAGTCACGGTCGTCTCGGAGCCGCCTTTTGGTTCGGTTCAACGCTCGCCGGCGAAGCGCTTTGTCAGTCATGAGATTGATTGTGGCGCGGCGGGAAAGGTGTATCATGCCGTTGTTTACGCGTCGATAGAGAGAGCTCCGGCGAAACTCGCTCAACCCTCGATTTTCGCGAAGGAAAAGTATGGCAAAGTTCGAAACCCTGGTCAGTGGCCTGTCGTTGACCGAGTGTCCGCGCTGGCACGATGGAAGGCTGTACTTCTCAGACTTTTACACCCAGCGGGTCCTGGCCGTTGGCCTGGATGGCACGCTAGAAACAATTGCTGAAGTGCCGGGCCGGCCCTCGTGGCTTGGGTTTCTTCCCGATGGCCACATGCTGATCGCGTCCATGCGCGACCGCAAGATCATGCGCCTTGAGCGCGACTCTTCTCTCGTCGAGTACGCCGATCTGTGGAGTCTTGCTCCCTGGCATTTGAACGATATGCTTGTCGATTATCAAGGGCGAGCCTGGGTGGGCAATTTCGGGTTTGACCTGATGGGTGGCGCCAAAGTCACCACTACGAACCTGATCTGCGTCGATGGGGACGGTTGCGCCAAAGTCGCAGCCGAGGGAATTGGTTTTCCCAATGGAATGGCGCTGACTCCAGACGGCAGCACATTGATTGTTGCCGAAACAATGATGAATCGAATCAGTGCTTTTGATGTTGCCTCCGGTCGACTGGGCGAGCGGTGGACATGGGCAGCCTTCGGCGATTCGCCGACATCAGATGTGGTTGCCGAGCGTCTTAGTCAGGTGGACGTTGCGCCCGATGGAATCTGTCTCGATGCGCAAGGGGCCATTTGGGTGGCCGATGCAAAAGAAGGCCGGTTGATCCGGGTGGCCGAAGGCGGGCACATTCTTGAAGAACGCAAGACCGACGGAATGGGCGCATTCGCGTGCATGCTGGGAGGAGACAACGGGCGAACGCTGTTCGCCTGTGTCGCACCCACGTTTGACGAGGCTAAGGCAACTCGGAACCACTGCGCCGCGATTTGGATGACCCATGTCGATGTGCCCAGGGCTGGGCTGCCTTAGCGTCCTGCAACGCCAAAATCACCCCATCGTAAGGGCAGGTTTCCTGCAATCCACAGGCACTTTCTGATTTGTTCAGTACCGTTATGGCGCAGTTGGTCAGAGAGTGTTTCATAAATGCCATCGCGCCACTTCGTGCCTATTGAAATCAATGACCTGCGGGTCTGGGTGACGGCGGTGTCGGAAAACGACATGAAAATGTCCGCTGTGAACCTGTCGTGTTTTACCTCCACTTCTTACCATTATTCGTTTATTGATCCTATCGAGACCGACCATGGCCAAAAGCAATCGTAAAATCATTATCAGCTGCGCAATTACGGGTGCTGTTCACACTCCCACCATGTCGGAGCACCTTCCTGTCAGTCCAACCCAGATCGCTGCCAGTGCCGTTGAAGCTGCCGAGGCTGGGGCCGCGATTCTCCATTTCCACGCCAGAGATCCCGAGACGGGCAAACCTTCAGGAGATGAGGCGATCTACCAGCAGATTTGCTCCGGTGTTGCAGAGCGTACAACCGCCATCATCAACATCACAACGGGCGGCAGTTCACATATGCGCATTGAAGAGCGGATTGCTTATCCTCTGAAGGCCAAACCTGAGCTGTGTTCACTCAATATGGGTTCGATGAACTTCTCAATTCACCCCCTGGCGGATAGGTTCACTAATTGGCGATACGATTGGGAGAAGCACTACGTCGAGGAGATGAAGGACCTTGTTTTCAAGAACACCTTTGCTGACATCGAATACATCCTTTGCCACGTCGGCGAGGGAGGCACTCGTTTCGAGCTCGAATGCTACGATGTCGGCCATCTTTATAATCTCGCCTACTTTGTCGATCGAGACATTATCAAACCGCCTCTCTTCATTCAGTGCTGTCTCGGAATCCTCGGCGGACTCGGTCCGGACCCGGAAAATCTCTTCATCATGCGATCGACGGCGGACCGGTTATTCGGACGAGATGCCTATCGGCTCTCGGTATTTGGCGCAGGACGTCATCAAATGCCATTCGTGACCATGGGAGCCATCCTTGGCGCTAACGTGCGGGTGGGATTGGAAGATAGTCTCTATCTAGGCCCCAACGTCAAGGCGAGGAGTAACGCCGAACAGGTCAGGAAGATCCGCCACATCCTGGAGGAGCTTTCTTTTGAGATTGCAACGCCCGCAGAAGCCAGGGAGATATTGCAACTGAAAGGCGCGGAGAATGTCCATTTCGCCTGATGGCCATGAGTGTATCCGGCCATCGGAAGAAGTTCAACGAAAGGTGAGTCAAGAATGACCTTCAAAGATCGCCTCTATCCCCCGCCGGGTTTGCGGGTTCTGGTGACTGCCGGCGCCTCCGGAATCGGAGCCGCCATTTCATCGGCGTTCGCGGAAACCTGCGCCAAAATCCACGTCTGCGATATCGACGACGCAGCGCTGGCTGCATTTCAGAAGGGCTTTCCTTCCTGCCAGGCGACCCACGCCGATGTGGCCGATGAAACGCAGGTCGCAGCGCTTTTCGAGACTCAGCTTGCCAAATTTGACGGCCTCGATGTCTTAATTAATTGCGCCGGCATCGCCGGCCCGACAGCCGGAGTGGACAAGATCACAGAACAAGAGTGGAAACGCACAATCGACGTGAACCTGAATGGGCAGTACCGCTGTCTGCACCATGCTGTACCGATGCTGCGGGCGTCTAAGGCCGCCAACATTATCTGCATTTCGTCCATTGCCGGCCGTGCCGGCATTCCATGGCGCACGCCGTACGCGGCGACAAAATGGGCCATCGTGGGAATCGCTAAATCGCTCGCCATCGAACTCGGCCCAGACAACATCAGGGTGAATGCAGTGCTGCCCGGCATTGTCGAAGGACCAAGGATGGATGGCGTAATCAGTGCCCGGGCCAAGCTGGAAGGCGTCGAAGAGAAGGCAATGCGGGAGGAATATCTCAAGAGGATTTCCCTGCACCGAATGGTGACTGCGGACGACGTAGCGCTCATGTGTCTCTTTCTATGTTCCCCGGCAGGACGAAATGTTTCGGGGCAGGCGATCGGCGTGGATGGCAATATTGAGTTGCTGTAGATCTCGATTCAAGTAAGAACGTGAAGATTTGGACAAGGGTCTTTCGCCAACGGGCAGAAGGGGAGAAGAACCTGTGGCTGGATGGGAGGTGGTTGTGGACCGGCAAGATGAAATAACGCCGGACTACGGCTTTGTCCAATGCGAGGTCGAGTTGAAAAAGGCAGGCTCTAGAGGTGCGTGACGTGGGCCGCGATGCAGCGATTGTTTCCGTAGCGCGGACTCCTATCGGCCGCGCCTACAAGGGTGCCTTCAATGCTACCCCTGCCCCAACCTTGGCCGCTCACGCCATTCGCGCCGCAGTCGCGCGTGCCAATGTTGAGCCCGATGAGATCGAGGATTGCATCGTCGGGTCGGCGTTGCCTCAGGGCCAGCAGCACACAATCGGGCGGACCGCCGCCTTGACCGCGGGGTTGCCGGCCTCAGTCGCCGGGCAGACCGTTGACAGGCAGTGTTCGTCGGGTCTCATGAGCATCTCCATGGCGTCGAAACAAGTCGTCATGGACCGAATGGACATCGTCGTGGCCGGTGGCATGGATTCCATCTCGCT
>JBEKXM010000449.1:0-4667 GCA_049512115.1 Tepidisphaeraceae bacterium
TGCGGCGCAGAATGGAAATGCCCTTCTCGGCGTTCGTGCCGGAATACTCCCGGCACGACGCCCTGGCGGGAAAAATCGTCAGCGTCGCCGCCGCCGATGAGCCGCCCATCTCCGGAAGATGCGACGGAATAGACAGCGCCGGCAGATTGCTCGTTCGTCAACGCGCCAAAGTCCGCGCCATCGTCGCCGGAATGGTCACGATTCTCTCCCCCCACCCCTGACCCTTCCCCCAACAACCGTCCAATGCAGATTACCGCGAAGGCGCGAGGGACGCGAAGTTGCGCGAAGTCAGATTTATATTCCTTCGCGCCCCTTCGCGTCCTTTGCGTCTTCGCGGTTTCTCTTCACAATAAAGCCCAATATCAAGAGAGCACAAGTTTTTGCCGCACGTCGTGTTGCCCGGGCTGAATCTTTTGCGGAAGAACGATCCAGAACGTTGCCCCCTGCCCCTGCACGCTGTCCACCCCGATGGTCCCGCCCAGCAGCGAGATCAATTCCCTGGAAATCGCCAGACCCAGACCCGCTGATCCACCTGGTGCGTCTGCGCCGTCAGCTCGATCCGCCCGCCGGGCGGCGAAAACTTGATCGCGTTCGACAGCAGGTTGTACAGCACCTGCTGAAGCTTCGACGGATCGGTCTGCACGATCGGCACGTCCGCCGCCACCGTCGGTACGATCGCCAGCTCCTTGCCCTCCACCAGCGGTTTGATCAGATTGATCAACCCTTCGAACAGATCGTTCAATGACAGCGGCTCCGACCGAACGTCCATTCGGCCGGCTTCAATCTTCGCCAAATCCAGCAGATCGTTGATCAACTCCAGCAGGTTGCGCCCGCTGGCCAGAATGTTCTGGAGATACCGCGCCGCCTTCGGATCCGGGTTCCCCGAAACCGTCTCGCGCAGCAACTCCGCGAATCCCAGGATGGAATTCAGCGGCGTACGAAGCTCGTGGCTCACGTTGGCCAGGAATTCGCTTTTGAGCCGGTTGGATTCGTACAACGCCACGTTCGTTTCGCCCAGTTGCACCAGCTTCAAATCCAGCGCCTTGTTGATGTCCCGAAGCTGTTCGTCGCCGGATTTCAGATTGGCCAACATCGTGTTGAACGTCTCGGAGAGCTGCTCGAATTCGTCCCCCGTGCTGATGTCGGCGCGGATGTTCAGATCGCCCTGGCTGACCTTTTCCGCAGCCTCCTGAAGGACGCGGACCGGTTGGAGGATCAGCCGCGTCGTGATGATATAGAGCACCCCGGTTGCCAGCGTCCCGGCGATCACCCCAGCCAGAAGAATGAAAAAGCGGTTGAGAAATAGCTGGTTCTCGTTGACCTGCGAGGGGATATCCACCACCACGATGCCGAGGAATCGCCGCGCCGCCGGCAACGCCGCCGCGAGAGGCAAAGCCTTCGCCGCCACTGCCGCGGTCGGCCGCGTGCCGATCCCCGCAACTTCCGAACCCCCATGGCATTCCAGGCATGACGCCTGGTCCCCCGCGTACAGCGGCATCGCCAGCCGGTATCGCTCCATCTCCTTCACCCGATAGGTTCTGGCGTAATGCACTTCCGCCGGATGCGTGAAAAAATATCCCAGCGCATCCAGATCAAACTTTGCCAACACCATGCCTTTCGGCGGACTGATCGGGATCAGCCGCGGCATCACCAGACCCGGCGCCATCGCCTGGGTTTCCTGCGTCGTCGGAAGCCGGATCGCATTCCTCGCCCCCGGATTGAGTTTCTCCCGCTCATCGGCGATGTGCTCGAGCGTTGTTTGGCTCGCCAAACCCTCGGCCGTCTGGAGATTCACCATCGAGATCAAATCATCCATCCGCCTCCATGGGACATAAAGGGCCGCTCCAATTATCAATATCACCGCCGCGCCGAAAAGAATCTGACATTTCGCCGCCAGCGAAATGCGGAGATTGCGGATCCACTTCACCATTGGAGTTCAACTCATTTTTTTGCCGTCCGGCATTTTGTCGGACAATTCGTCCGTTGTCCGCCTATTGTAAGGTATGTTATTGAATGGAAGCGCGATAGTCGCATCCTAAAATCTTTTCTACGGGGATGGGAATACCCAATGGCAAGCGCTGGCCGGGTTCTTGTGGTCGAAGATGATGAGACCGAGCGCCGCTCGCTCAGCGGCATCCTGAAAATCGAGGGCCTCACCGTTTGGGGGGCTGAAAGTGCCGACAAGGCCCTGGGATATCTCGATGAGAACGTCGACGTGGTCCTCAGCGACATTCACATGGGCGACGTCAGCGGATTAGACCTCCTGAACCTTTGGAAAAAACGAAAACCCGATACTCAGTTCATCCTTCTCACCGGACACAGCAGCGTCAACTCGGCGGTCGAAGCCATCAAGGCCGGAGCCTTTGATTACCTCACCAAGCCTGTCAATGCCACCGAGCTTGTGCTCCTCGTCCGCAGAGCCATTGATCTGGTCAGCAAGGACAAGGAGATCGATCATCTTCGCCGCCGATTGGACCAGAAGTTCGGTCTGGACCGGATCGTCGGACAGTCCCGGCAGATGAAGGACGTTTTCGACAAGATTCAGCGGGCAGCACCCGTGGACAGCACGGTGATGATTCTTGGCGAAAGCGGCACCGGCAAGGAATTGGTCGCCCAAGCCCTTCACCACAACAGCCCGCGCAAGAAGAACCCCTTCGTCGCCGTCAATTGCGCGGCCGTGCCCGCAACTCTCGTGGAAAGCGAACTTTTCGGCCACGTCCGCGGTGCTTTCACCGGCGCCACCGATCGCCGCATCGGTCGCTTCGAGCAGGCCGACGGCGGAACCCTTTTCATCGATGAGATCGGCGATTTCGAATTGGGCCTCCAAGCCAAGCTCCTGCGCGTGCTGGAAACCTTGACCATCACCCCCGTCGGCGGCCATGAAGACCACAAGGTCGATGTTCGCGTCCTGGCGGCGACCAGCCGCGACCTCCGCAAAATGGTCGAGGAGGGAAAATTCCGCGAGGATTTGTTCTATCGCCTCAACGTCGTCACCATCGAATTGCCCCCCTTGCGCAACCGGCCCGATGACATCCCCATCCTCGTCGAATATTTTCTCAAGGAAATCACCGAGCAAAAGCACACGCCCCGCCGACACGTTTCCCACGAAGTCATGGAGCGGCTCCAGACCTATCGTTGGCCCGGCAACGTCCGCGAGCTGCGAAACACCTTGGAGAGCATGCTCGTCCTGGCTCAGGGTGACATCATCACCGAGCGCGACATGCCCGACCGTATTTTGGCCGGCGCTATCGCGGCCCCATCCAACAAGGACCTCCCGGCCGGCCTCACCATGGATAAGCTTGAACGTCTGGCAATCACGCGCGCCCTTGAGCAATGTGCCGGCAACCGCACCCATGCCGCCGCTCGACTGGAAATTTCCGTCCGAACCCTGCAACGAAAGCTCCGCCAATACCAAATCGAAGGCCAGGGAAAACCCCTGCACAACGACGTTTTGACGCAGGCATGACAGAATTGGGCGGATTCCGACATATATTCGCAGGGCCCGCCGCGATTCATTAAAATGATTTCCCCCAATCAAGCCCGCGGATGGCCATCCGTGGGTTTCCGCCATTTCTCGGCACGGTCCTTGCTCCTGTGCTCGCTTGAGGAGTGGATCACTCCTTAAAGAAAGGAGTCAGTATGTCGATCAGCATGGACAATTTCGCTTCCGACGGCCATTTCGCCAGTTTGGATCCGCATTTCCACCCCGCGCCTCGCGTGGCCATTGCGATAGTTCAGTGCCGATGCTGCGGTTTTGAACCCGAAGGCGCGGTCGTGCCCCCGCCGATCTGCCCGAAATGTCATGGCCGTTCCTGGGAACGTCTTGCCAGGCCCGGCGGAATCCTGCAAAACGCCGTCCGATACGGGGATTGATCGTCGATCTCATGTTTGTCTGCATGCTGAAAGCGGCGGCCCGTTCGTAGTTGGGCCGCCGCTTCTCATTTCCACTTGCCCATTGTCCCTCCTTTTCGCTCCCGCATCCTGACGCTACAGTCTCACTCCATGGACGTTCAAGTCGTGCTGACCCCGGCGTATCTCGGAGAACAATCGTTGACCGGAAAGACGGTCGTCGTTTTCGATGTGCTCCGCGCCACCACCACCATCGCTTCCGCATTCGCCTCCGGCATCCGGTCGGTCCACGCCTTTGCCGAGCTTTCCGATGCCAAATCCGCCGCCGACAAACTGTCCCCCCGCCCGATTCTTTGCGGTGAAGTGAATGCCCTTCCCGCTCCCGGCGTCGATCTGGGAAACAGTCCCCGGCAATTCACGCCCCAGCACGCCGGCCGCGACCTGTTCATGGCCACCACCAACGGCACCAGGGCATTGAATGCCGCGCGATCCGCCTCCGATCTCTTCGTGGGCGCGCTGGTGAACGCCACCGCCGCCGCCGCCGCCGCCGCGGCCACCCATCGGCCCGTCTTGCTCCTGGGTTCCGGCACCAATCATCAAATCGCCATGGAAGACGTCATCGGCGCCGGCGCCGTCTGCCAGCATCTGTTTGAGCATGGATATTTCCCCGCCAACGACGCGGCAAGAATGGCTCGCCGTCTCTTCCTCGCTGCCGCCGGCGATTTGCCCACCGTTCTCCGTGATTGCCAGGGCGGAAGAAACATTATCAGGGCCGGCCTGGAACCGGACATCGACTTCGCCTCCCGGCTCGACGTCTT
>JBEKXM010000450.1:0-4226 GCA_049512115.1 Tepidisphaeraceae bacterium
CAGGTGAGGAGTTCTTCGTTGGTGATGGCGTCGCCGTGGGGATAGTCGGTCAGTTCGCCGCGCTCGCGGTAGTATAGCCCGGCCGCCTCCACGTCGATGCCGTGCTCGTCGTAGATTCCGCTCTTGCGTTCGGTGATGGCGAGGATAGTGGCTCCCATTTCGTCGAGGAGGCGGGCGGCGTTCGCGCCGACGTTGCCGAAGCCCTGGATGACGATGCGCGTTCCTTCCAGGGTTTTGTTTTGGGTCTTGAGGAAGGCGCGCAGGACGTAGGTGACGCCGCGGCCGGTGGCCTCCTCGCGGCCGGCCGAGCCGCCCAGCGAAACCGGTTTGCCCGTGACCACACCCAGTTCCTGATGGCCCACCATCATGCTGTAGGCGTCCAGGATCCAGGCCATGACCTGGGAATCGGTTCCGACATCGGGGGCGGGGATGTCGTGGACGGGGCCGATGATCGGCAGGACTTCGCTGACGTATCGCCGGGTCAAGCGCTCCTTTTCGCCCGGAGATAATTTTTGGGGATCGCACACGACCCCGCCCTTGGCCCCGCCGAAGGGAAGGTCCACCAGGGCGTTTTTCCACGTTTGCAGCATCGCCAGCGCCATGATCTCATCGCGCTTGACCGAGCCGTCGTAGCGGATTCCGCCCTTGAACGGCCCGCGCGCGTTGTTGTGCTGGGCGCGATAGCCGGTGAAGACCTGGATGCGCCCATCGTCCATCTTCACCGGACACGACACGGTCAGCACGCGTTTGGGCGAGGCCAGGACCGCGCGCCAGCTCGGATCCAGGTTCATCTGCTGATAGACGCGGTCGAAATATTCGTGAGCGTTTTGCCAGAATTGGGAATGATCGGGATTGGCGCGGAGCAGATCAGTCTCTTTCATAGCCGTGTCCTGCATTGGTTATCTCGATTGCCGGCGGATCGTCATGTCGAAATTCTTCACCATGGATTTATACATCGACCAGATTCCCATGGCATAGGCGGCGATGGCGACGGCACAGACGAGGAACGCCGCGACGCGGACGCCGGCTGGATCGCAACTGGTTCCGGCGTTGGGGTTGAAGCCGTTGCCGGCGAATTGGTAGGGGTCGATCAGGATGGTCAGGAGGGTGAAGGGGCTGAAGGCGCCGATGGCCGCGGCCAGTTCGGGCGGCGTGTTGGATTGGAGGACCTGATACCCGCACCAGCCCAGTGCGGCGCACGCGCCGACGATGATCCCCACGCTGCTCATGACCGCGCGCACGGTGGTCCGGCAGCGGAGGGACATCTGCATCCCCAAAATCGCGGCGAAGGCGCAGACGATGATCAGCATCGCCGGCATCGTCAACATCGCCTCGGGGAAGACGATCCATTGGAAATTGTTGTCCCGCGCCGCCAACCAGCGCACCAGGTCGTGAACGATGAACAGAAGCGAGCTGGCCACGGGCACGGCCAGGAGCGGAAGGACGAACGCGACCAGGCCGCGCAGTTTGCCCCAGATGTAATACCGGCTGGTGATGGGCGTGGAGAGCAGCAGGTCCAGCGTGCCGTCCTCCTTCTCCCGGGTGACGGTGCTGGCGGCGGCGTTGGAGATGATCAGCAGAATCACCGAAAATTCCACGATCGTCAGCCCCAGCAGCCAACTCCTCGCCTGCTCTGGATTGAGTTCTCTCGGATACTCCCTCAGGTCGATGGTCGCGATGGCGTTGTTGGCATCGCGCGTGAAATTGGCCTCTACTTCGTAGCGTCCATAAAGATCGTCAATCGTCGCGGGAGCGGCATCGAGTTTCACTTCGACGCCGGGCGCCACAGGCATTTCCGGCTGACCGCTGCCTTCAATATAGAGCGTATTTCTGGCCGGATCGTAACTGTGATTGATGAACAGCGGCGGCGTGAGTTCCGTGCTGTGCATTGCCAGAAGCACGACCGCGCCGATGATCCCCAGCAGGATGAATCCATATCGCAGGAACGTCGCCCGGGCGGCGGAAGCCTTGGTCCTGGCCTCGCGCCAGGCGATGGGGTTGTGCCAGACGGGCCGCGGCTTGCGCGACCGGTCGCCCGCACTCAGCCGCAGCTTTTGCAGCAGCCAGCCCTTCACGCTCGTCGTGGACTGCGCCAATCGCCGCAAAAACAGCACTGACGGCACCATCATCGCCAGGCTCAGCAGCAGCATGAAGCAGACGTAAAACGACGCCGGGCTGGTCCAATACCATCCCAACGGCCAGGTTTGGTAGCTCTGGGGCAAATCCGCCAGGTTGGGCGGCAGGTACTCCCTGTCGTTGAAAATCACCCGAAGCGCCAGGAAAGGGTTCAGCGACGTGAACCAACTCGTCGAGGTGAGGACCCTGTTACCGGTGCTGTCCACCCAGCCGAGACGAAAGAAATCCACGCGGTCCAGCAGGTATCCGCCGACCAGGTAGATCACGATGAACAGGTAAAAGCTGAAGATGGTTCGGCGGGTGCCGACCTTGAAGGTGGCAATGGCCATGGCCATGGCGCCCGTGACCATGGCGGTGCTGGCGGCGATGAGAAAGCTGAAGACGATGCTCTGGATCGCGACGCCGCCGAAGATTTGCGTCACGGCGAAGACGGGAATGCCGCTGACCAGCAGGGCGATGATGAAAAACTCCCGGCTGAGAAGCGAACCCAAGACGATTTGCCCGTTGGTCAGCGGCGTGGAAAGGAGAATGTCGTAGGTCTGGCTGTCCCGCTCCTGCGTGATCGCCCCGGCGGTGAAGATGGGGGAAAGGAGGGCGACCAGCCCCAGTTGCAGGTAGGACATCTGTTGGAAGAGTGAGGTGGATGTGCGCGACAGCGCCGCCAGATCGCCGGTGTTGTCGCTGCCCGTTACCAGAGTATAGAGGACGACGATGACCAGAAGCCCCAGGTATCCGCAGCGGATGATGGCATCACGCCGCTTTTTCCCGGCGTTTTCGACGACGCGGAGAAGGATCGGGTTTCCCGGAATCAACCGCCAAAGATAGTCCGCGATTCCAAGCAAGGGCTAGCTCTCCGCGAGTAACTTCCCCTCGCCCCATGTACTCATGGGGAGAGGGTTAGGGTGAGGGGCGATTCTTGAACTGCGAATCCTGCCCCTCACCCTAGCCCTCTCCCCGGAGTACCGGGGCGAGGGGAGAGAAGCGGGTGGGGGGTGGGGTCTCATTGCACCATTCCCTTCGTCAGCCGCATGAACGCCGTTTCCAGGTTCACCTCTTCTTCGCGAAGGAGATTGATCTGGAACCCCGCCGCCACGAGTTGCGATGGGATGAAGCTGTAGTCCAGCACGCCGGTCTTGAGCGCCACCTCGATATACCCGTTGTTTGGCGCGGCGGATTCGACGTCGGGATGCTGGGCGAGCAGGGCGGCGGCCTGCTCCGGCGCGCGCAGCACGCCGACGTGCACGACCGTCCCGGCCCTGGCGCGGCGGACGATGTCGGCGACCGGGCCGCTGTACAGCAGTTCACCCTGCTCGATGATCCCCACCGTGTTGCACAAATCCGCCAGCTCCGGAAGGATGTGCGACGAGATCAGGATCGTCTTGCCCATCCGCCGTAGCTCTTTGAGAAGCTCGCGCATCTCGATCCGCGCCCGCGGGTCGAGGTTGCCCGCCGGCTCATCCAGCAGCAGCACCTTCGGATCGTGCACCAGCACCCGGGCGATCGACAGCCGCTGCTTCATCCCTCGCGACAGCCCATCGACGGCGGCGTCGCGCTTGAAGCCCAGATCGGTCAGTTCCAACACGTCGTTGACGATCTTCGTCCGCTGGGCGCCGTTGATGTTGTACGCGGCGGCGAAAAATTCCAGGTACTCCTGCACCACCATGTCCTCGTAGGCGCCGAAATAATCCGGCACGTATCCGATCAACGGCCGGATCGAACGCGACTGGTATCCCACCACGTAATCGCAAACCCGCGCCTCGCCCCAGGTGGGCTGAAGCAGCGTGGCCAGGATTTTGATCGTCGTGGTTTTCCCCGCCCCGTTTGGGCCGATGAATCCGAAGCAATCCCCCTCGTTGATTTCAAGATTCAGGTTCGACAGCGCGACCAGCGTGCCGTAACGCTTGGTGAGATTGACGGTCTTAATGACGGCGGCCATGCGAATTCACTTTCCGTTACTGCATCACCTTTTACTACTGCCCGCTGGGCTTCGTCGAGGGCATGCTCGAAACGGCGGTGCGGTCCAACGGCAACACGAACTGATAAATCGTCGTTCCGTACCCGCTGACCGGCTCGTCGGAAACGGTCAAGGG
>JBEKXM010000451.1:0-4223 GCA_049512115.1 Tepidisphaeraceae bacterium
CGCCGTTTCCGTCGCCGCCGCCGTCAGTGATTACATGGCCCGCCAGGATTATCTGGTGGACATCTTCGCCGCCGGCCCCAATCTCTATCATCTTACGGCAGGCCGGAGCCTGGCATATCTCGATCAAATCCTCGACATCCTGGCTTGCGTTGACGTCAGCCCCGTGGAACCTTTTGACGTCATCGAGCCGCAGATCGAGGAATTGCTGGAGCGGCTCTCGACCGTTATCTGCGTCTTTCTCGACTGGAATCAGACACGACAGGATTTTGCGTTGCGATTGCGCGCGCGCGGCGTGGCCGTCAAATGCATCGTTTGCCGGGACGGCCCCTGCACCATCGATCCGTCGAGCGCGATATCATTTTTCGGCGCGATACCCGTGATCTCGCAAGCGGATTTCGATATGGGGATCACCGACTTGTGACCACCGCGGACGACACATCCTCGGACTTTTCCCAAACTGTTTCTTTCGTCGCCAGTGCTGACGAATCACCTGTTCGCCTGCCATGGCCATTTCTCCTGGCGGCGATGATTTGCTTCGCCTCGCTCTACGTTGCCGGCGACCGATTCATGGGAATACCAATTCTTGGCGTGCTGCTGGTGGCCAGCGCGTTCACCCAATGGCGGCTGCCGCGCGGGGCACCTTGGGAGTGGACGATCCGCGCCGCGATATTTGCCGCCATTCTTGCCAATTTCCGCCTCCCCGACCGCGGAGACGTCGGTAGCTGGTACGTCGATCCGACCGTGATGAAGCTGGCGGGGTTTCTGCTTGCCGGCGAGCTGACGTTGCGCCTGTGGCAGCGCCGCAAAGCCGTTCGCCTGGCCCGTGATGTGTTCTTTCTGACCGCGTGCATCATGGCCACCTCCGCCGTCACGTACGTTTGGCTCCCCATCCACGTTTTCGCGCCGCTATACGCCGCGGCCACGATCATGTCGATGCGGTCCCTGGCGGCGATGGACCCATCCAGCGCGGCGCGACCGTCCCGCGCCAGCCGATGGACGACGCTTCGCGGAACGGCGTTTGTCGTCGCGTTGGGGCTCGGCGCCGCCAGCGTGTTCGTCTACGAGAGACTTGCGGATCAGTTGGATAATTGGGCGATGACGCTGCTGAAGCTGACGCCGAACGAGCCCAAAACCGTCGGATTCTCGACTGCCAACGAACTTCTCGCCTCCTACGATCCCGAACCTTCCATGAGCCGCGTGCTTCTGATCGACGGCCAAATGTCTGAGCCGCACCTGCGCGTTATCGGCTTCGATACTTATGCTGAACGCCGATGGCGGCCATTCCTGCACGAACGGGCGTTCCGTGCGTTCGCGGCGACTGCCCCAATCTCATCCGCGCCCCAGCGCCAAGTCCATATTTCGATGTTGGAAAACACTTCGAGTCTGCTGCCGCTTCCGCTGAGCGCCGCCGCCGTGAGTTGCAACGATCCGCTGGAAGTCGACGCCTTGGCGTCGCTCCGAGACTCATCGAGGGACACCCCGACCTACGACCTGGCCGTGGCGAAATCCCCCGATCTCCAGGGCCCGCTTTGCGCCGCGCCGAACGCCGACCAGCGTCAGCGCCTGCTAACCATTCCCCAGGAAATCGACCCGAAAATCGTTGAGTTGGCCAAACAGGTGGCCGGCGCGGGCAATGAGCTGTCGCGGGTCATTCGTATCGAGCAATATCTTCGTTCGCATCATGCCTACAGTCTTTCCTTCACGCCGCACGGCGAGCCCCTGAGCGATTTCATTCTGAACAATCGCGCCGCACATTGCCAATACTTCGCCTCCGCGCTGGTCGTCATGGCCCGCGCCATCGGCGTGCCGGCCCGATATGTCGGAGGATTCTATGCCCACGAATCCCGCGGGCCGGATCAAATCGTCGTGCGCGAGCGCGATGCCCACGCCTGGGCCGAGTGCTGGATCGACGGCGTCGGCTGGTGGACCTTGGATGCCACGCCCGCCGCCGGATTGCCCGATCAAATGTATCCCAATCCGCCCGCATGGCGAAGATGGTGGGAGCGAATCCTGGATTTTCCGGGCATGCTTAAACAATGGCTCGCCAATGCCTTCGAACATGCCCGGCTTGCCGTCGTGGGCGCGGCCATTGTTGTGCCGTTGATTATTATCGTGATCGGAGCGATTCGCCGCCGGCGTCCCCCAACGACCCTGCCCTACTCGAATCCGAGTGTCCACCTCGTTGAACTGGCCCGCCAGTTTGAATCCTGGCTCGCCACGCGCGGCATCGTCTGTCCGCCTAATCAGACCTGGACCGACTGCATTGTTGAGTTGGATGATCGCGATTCCCCACTGCGTTTCGCCAGCCTGTACAATGAAGCCCGCTTTGGCGGCAAGGTTCAGGCACTGGGCGACGCGATCGACGTCCTGAATTTGCTGGAATCCCAACATGGAATCGCGCCCAATGCACAAACTCGTTGATGTTGATTTCGCGGCCGGACTCAAGAGCTTGCACGCCAATCTCTCCAGCGTCATCCGCGGAAAATCCCAAAGCATCCGCCTGCTCCTCATCGCACTGCTATCGGGCGGACACGCCTTGCTGGAAGACGTGCCGGGGACCGGAAAGACGACGCTGGCCAAATCGCTGGCCCGCAGCATCAGCGGGGAATTCCGCCGGGTGCAGTTCACCCCCGATCTGCTCCCCGCGGACATCACCGGCAGCAGCATCTACAAAATGCGCGACGGCGGCTTCGAGTTCCGGGAGGGACCGGTCTTCACGAACGTGCTCCTGGCCGATGAGATCAACCGCACCAGCCCGCGCACGCAATCCGCCCTGCTGGAAGTGATGAGCGAAGGCCAGGTCACCGTGGATGGCAAACGCCGCGAATTGCCCCGGCCGTTCTTCGTCGTGGCCACGCAGAATCCCGGCGACTACCAGGGCACTTATCCGCTTCCCGAAGCGCAGCTCGATCGCTTCGCGGTTCGCATTTCCATTGGATACCCCGACCGCGAAAGCGAGATTGAAGTTTTATTCAGCCAGCAGGACCATCATCCCCTGGACGATTTGAAGCCCGTGGTGGACTGCGCCCAAGTCATCGCCATGCAGCAACAGTTGAAGCGCGTGCGCGTGGACCCGGCCGTCGCGGATTATGTCGTTCGGCTGGTCGGCCATACGCGGGCCGATCCTCGCCTGCGCCTTGGCGTTTCCCCGCGCGGTTCCCTGACGCTGTTTCGCACCGCCCAGGCCGCCGCCCTGATGGATGGCCGCGATTTCGTGACCCCCGAAGACGTCCGTTCCATGGCCGTCGCCGTCCTGGCACACCGGGTAATTCTCGACACCAAGGCCCGATACGGCGGTCAACGGGCCGAAGCGGTGATTGACGACGCCGTCAGGGCGGTTCCGGTTCCGAGATAGTTGAGGATGAGGCGAATTGGACCTCGGCTCTTCCCAGGGCACACCCAATCGTTGAATTCCCAACTCGGATTATTCACCGCGAAGGGCCCCCAGCGCAACATGGCCGCAACGAGAAATATTACCGCGAAGACACGAAGGACGCGAAGTTACGCGAAGAAGAAAACAAGATCTGATTTCAACTTCGCGCAACTTCGCGTCCTTCGCGCCTTCGCGGTAAAATTCTTTGGGTCGCGGTGCGCAGAAAAACGGCCCAGACCAAATGCTCATTTATTTCACAATAGCCACAAGGGCTTGGAAGAGTGTATTGAGCAGGTCTTGGGCCATTTAACACATCGGCACTCCCCCGAAAAAAATAGAAGAAAATCTTCAATTCCGACGATATTTTTGTCGCCTATTGTTCGAACCGAACTATAATGAGTCGAGAAGTGGACGGCTGGCCAATAGCGTAACTACTACGAAGAGCCGACCGTCCAAGAACGAGAGACACGCCAGCAATTCGCGGAGTTGAAAAAGGGCCAGCAAACCCTCTCCGTGAAGAACTGGCGTGCCGTTTTTTCGCGGCATTTCAAAATCGCGCAACGCAACAGCTTAGCTGCCTGCCCGAATTGGGCGGGTCTCCGCTACCCGCTGGTTGTGGAGATATTCCAGAGCCGCGGACGCCTCGAGCGGTTTGCTGAAATAAAAGCCCTGCCCCTTATCACAGTCCATCGCCCGCAACAGCGAGAGCTGCTCGGCGGTTTCGATCCCCTCCGCCACCAGCGACATCCCCAGATTTTTCGCCAGGGTGACTATCGCATGAACGATCGCGGCATAATCGCGGTTTTCACCGGCGCTTTTCACGAAGTTCTGCTCGATCTTCAGCCCCCTC
>JBEKXM010000452.1:0-4223 GCA_049512115.1 Tepidisphaeraceae bacterium
TCTCGGCACGCGCTTCGGCTGCGGCGCGGGCGATTGCGGCGCCTGCACCGTTCACATCGACGGCAAACGCGCTTTCGCCTGCCAGACCGCCGCCGCCGATGCCGACGGCAAATCCATCACCACCATCGAAGGCCTTGCTCCCAACGGCCGCCTCCATGCCCTCCAGCAGGCGTTCATGGATGAAGGAGCATATCAGTGCGGCTACTGCGTCTCCGGAATGATCATGGCCGCCGCCGCCCTGCTCGATCAAAACCCCCATCCCACCGACGCCCAAATCCGCGCCGGGATGAATCCGAACCTTTGCCGCTGTTGCGGGTACGTGAAGATTGTCAGCGCCGTTCGCCGCGCGGCTTCGGCAGCGGAGGCTTTGCCTTCGCTGGGGAGGTAAGTCATGAATCGCATCACAAACACCATCGACCGCCAAAGCGAGATTAAACCCCGCGTCACCCGCCGCCGATTCCTGCAATCCCTCGGCGCCGGCCTGATGATCGCCGTGGGCGCTGGGCCGATCCTCGCTCAGGAAGCGCCCCAGCCGCGCCGATCCGGCCGAAACCGCGGCGGGTTCGGCGGCGCGCCCGTCAAAATCGCCGCGCGCGTCCACATCGCCCAGGACGGCGCCATCACCGTCATGACCGGAAAGGTCGAATGTGGACAAGGCGCTCGCGCCGAGATCACCCTCGCCGCCGCCGAGGAACTCCGCGTCCCGCCCGATCAAATCCGCCTCATCATGGGCGACACCACCCTCTGCCCCGACGACGGCGGAACCTATGGCAGCATGACCACGCCGAGGACAATCCCCACCGTCCGCACCGGCAGCGCCGCCGCCCGGCAGGCCCTCGCCGCCATCGCCTGCGAAAAACTCGCCGCCAAGCCCGACGACATCCAATTCAAAGACGGCAAGATCGCCTACGCCGGCAAACAACTCACCTACGGCGATCTTGTCAGCGACAGCCTCGACAAGGCGTTTTCCCAATTGCCGTCGCAAGACGTGAAAGTCACCGCCGTCGCGGACTGGAAAGTCCTGGGCAATCCATACCTTCGCCCCGACCGCCGCGAACTGGTCGACGGAACCCATGTATATCCCTCCGACATCGCCCGCCCGGGAATGCTCTACGGAAAAATTCTTCGCCCGCCGTCCTATGGCGCGACGCTGACTTCGATCGATCCTTCGGCCGTCAAGGCGATGGCCGATGTCCGCGTCGTCCGCGACGGTGATTTCGTCGCCGTCGCCGCCCCGAATACTTTCCGCGCCCAGCAGGCCATCGACGCCTTGGCCAAGACCGCCGTGTGGCAAACGCTCCCGCACCTGTCGAGCAAAAACCTCTACGACCACCTCAAGCAAAGCGCTCAGGGCGGCATTCCCCAAAACCCCTACGCCGATGATTTGGCCAAGGCCTCCGTCGCCGTCCGACAGGAGTATCACGTCGCTTACATTCAGCACGCCCCGCTGGAGCCGCGCACGGCCACCGCCGAATGGACCGATGGCAAGCTCACCGTCTGGACCGGCACCCAAAATCCCTTCGGCGTGCGCGGCGAACTGGCGCTCGCTTTCAACCTCCCGGCCGATTCCGTGCGCGTCATCGTCCCGGATTTCGGCGGTGGATTCGGCGGCAAGCACCAGGGCGATCCCGCCGTCGAAGCCGCCCGCCTGGCCCAAAACCTCGCCAAACCCGTCCGCATCCTCTGGACACGCGAGGAGGAATTCACCTGGGCCTATTTCCGCCCCGCCGCCGTCATCCTCGCCGAGGCCGCTCTCGATCCATCCGGAGCGATCACAAGTTGGTATTTCCTAAACATCAACTCCGGCCAGCAGGCCGTCGAGTCCCCCTACCGTGCCGGACAACACCAAACCGGCTTCGTCCCTTCCGATCCCCCGCTCCGCCAGAGCTCCTATCGCGCCCTCGCCGCAACCGCCAACAATTTCGCCCGCGAGGTTTTCATCGACGAGCTCGCCGCCGCCGCCAAATTTGATCCCCTGCGATTCCGCCTGATGAACCTTAACAACGCACGATTGAAAAATGTCCTGCAAACCGTCGCCGACAAATTCGCTTGGAACGACGCGGGCAAAAAGCTCCCCAACACCGGCATCGGCATAGCCTGCGGCACCGAAAAAGGCTCTTACCTCGCCACCTGCGCCGCGGTCTCCGTTGACGAAAAAACCAACGCCATCTCCGTCACCCGCGTCACGCAGGCATTCGATTGCGGACCGATCCACAACCCCGCCGGCCTGCTGTCACAGGTCCAGGGCGCGATCGTGATGGGTCTCGGCGCCGCCCTGCGCGAGGAAATTCGGTTCGAGAACGGCGCGATCACGAATTCCAATTTCAGCGATTACGCCCCGCCGCGCTTCGCCGATTTGCCGGACATCGACGTGCATTTGATCGACAACCGCAGCGCCGCCCCCGCCGGCGCCGGCGAAACCCCCATCATCGGCATCGCCCCCGCCGTCGCCAACGCCGTCTACAACGCCACCGGAAAACGCATCCGCCGCATGCCTGTCCGCTTAACCGTTTAGCCAAAACGCTTACCGCGAAGGCGCGAAGCACGCGAAGTTGCGCGCAGGAATATCAACTTGGCTTCGCGCACCTTCGCGTCCTTCGCGTCTTCGCGGTTCATCTTTTTGGGAAACCTGCACTATGTATCACGCGCCCGATATTATCGTTTCACCAATTGCTTTGCGGCCGCTCCAGATTTTGCGACCGTCGGCCTTTCCCCCCGCCGCTCTCTTTCATACGCCGCCTTCAGCAAATTCCGCAGGATCATCAGCAGCGTATCCGATTCCAAAAAATTCTTCGGCAAGCGCAGATACACCGTCTTCTCGTCCAGCACCGTCAGCCTCCCCGGCGCTCCGGTCAGCCCGGCCTGGGCGCGGGATGCATCGCTGACCGTCAGCACCACGTCCGGCTCCTTCCTGATGATGCTTTCGATCCCAAAGATCCCCGCCAGCAGCCGCAGTTCCGTCAGCGCCATCAAAATCACCGCCGGCCGCGGGGGCTCGCCGAACGCGTCTTTCAAATCCTGCTCCAGCATATTGAGCATTTCCAGCGACGTGCACCGGGTCAATCGCCGGTAGACGTCGATCCGCTGGCGATCGGCCGCGATCCATTGCTTGGGAACCAGCGCCGTCACCCCGATATCCACGTGAGCCTCCGGTCTGGTTTCCTTCGGCTCGTTTTTCAGTTGCCGCGTCGCCCCTTCCAGGAGTTGGCAATACATCTCGTAGCCCACCGTCGCGATATGCCCACTCTGTTCCGGCCCCAAAATGTTCCCCGCTCCGCGAATTTCCAGGTCGCGCATCGCGATCTTGAAGCCCGCCCCCAGGTGACTGTACTCCTCGATGGCCTTCAGTCTCTTGGCCGCCACCGGCGTCACGGGCCGGTCCGTCGGCAACAACAGATAGCAATACGCCCGGTTCTTGTATCTCCCCACCCTCCCGCGCAACTGGTGCAACTCGCTCAATCCGAACCGGTCCGCCTGGTTGATGAAAATCGTGTTCGCGTTGGGAATGTCCAATCCGCTTTCAATGATCGTCGTGCAGACCAGCACGTCCGCCTCGTGCCGGATGAACTTCATCATGACGTCTTCCAGCTCCCCCTCGGCCATCTGGCCGTGCCCGATGAGGATCCGCGCCTCCGGCGCCAGCTTCAGGATTTCGTCCGCCGCTTCCTCGATGCTGTACACCCGGTTGTGTACGAAATAAACCTGTCCCTCCCGGTTCAATTCCCGCACGATCGCCTGCTGAATCCGCTGTTTGTCGTACGCGATCACTTCCGTCACGATGCTTCGCCGGTCCTGCGGCGCCGTCGTCAGCGAGCTGATGTCCCGCAGCCCCAGCATGCTCATGTGCAGGGTCCGCGGAATCGGCGTCGCGGACATCGTCAGCACGTCCACCGTTTTCCGCATCTGCTTCAATCGCTCTTTATGTGTGACCCCAAACCTCTGCTCCTCGTCGATCACCACCAGCCCAAGATCGCTGAACTTCACGTCGTCGCTCAGCAGCCGGTGCGTCCCGATCAGAATGTCGATCTCCCCCCGCGCCGCTCGCCGGATCGCTTCCTTTTGCTCCTTGTGGCTCTTGAATCGGCTGATCGATTCGATGTGGAACGGATAGTTCACCATGCGTTCGCGGAACGACCGCTCGTGCTGCTCGGCCAGCACGGTCGTCGGCACCAGCACCGCCACCTGCTTGCCGTATTCCACCGCCTTGAACGCCGCACGCATCG
>JBEKXM010000453.1:0-4205 GCA_049512115.1 Tepidisphaeraceae bacterium
GAGGAAATCGTCGCCCGCGCCATCGCCGCATCACGCATCCCCATCGTTACCGGCATCGGTCACGAAGTCGATTGCACCATCAGCGATCTGGTCGCCGATCATCACGCCCATACGCCCACCGAGGCCGCACAGGTCGTTACCCAACATTGGAAAAATGCCGGCCAGTCCCTCGCGCAAGCCGGCGGACGCCTCGGCCGCATCATCCGCCAAACCGCCCAGGATTCCCGCCAGCGTCTGGCGGCCGTCGAACGGCATGAGTTCTTCCGCCGGCCCATGGATCGAATCCAAATGCTCCGCCAGCTTTTGGACGATCGCCAGAAATCAATGACGCTGGGACTGTCGAGCCGCCTGCGTAACGCGCGGCAACGCCTGCTGATCCTCGAACCTCGCCTTCCCGTGGCCGCCCGATCGTCCCTGCAAATCCGCACGGCCCGCCTCGACGCCGTTGACCGCCAACTCCAGGCCCTTTCACCCCAGGCAGTCCTGAGCCGCGGATATACGATCACGACCCTGAAAAAATCCGGCCAAATCCTCCGCGACTCGACCATCGCCAAGCCCGGCGATCGCCTGCTGACCCGCTTCGCCGATGGCGAAACGGAATCCATCGTCCAGGACTCGCGGCAAATGTCGTTGTTTGAATAGGATTGCGACCAAATCCGTCAAATTATTGTAGAATATCGCTTGGCGATTCCGGAGCGGCCCGCATGAAATATGAAGTCATTATCTACTGGAGCGACGACGACAAAGCGTTCATCGCCGAAATTCCGGAACTGCCGGGGTGTGCCGCGGATGGCACGACCAAGGCAAAGGCGTTAAAAGCCATCGAACAAATAGCCAAAGAATGGATTGAAACCGCCCGTTCCATTGGCAGGCCAGTTCCCAATCCTCGCGGGCGCCTGATGTTTGCCTAGTCTTTCTGACGTCCAGGATTCGCGACAGATGTCGTCATTTGAATAAGGTGTCTAGCGCGTCAGACTGGACAATTGCCCGATTCAGCCCATAATTACAGTTATGACGCAGTCAGTCGAAAAAGTTGTCAAGCGGTTCCGCGTGATCGCGCAAAAGCTCCGGCGCGAGAATCGCGACCCTGCCAAGGCGCGAGCCTTCTTGCTTAGGGCTGGCATTGCGGAAAAACACAAGTCATCTCGTAACGGGATCCGCCTTGCCAAGAGATACCGTTAACCATTGGATCCCGCCTCAACGAGCTTCGTCCTGGGGTACCACGGCTGTGATCGCAAACTCGCCGAAAAGGTTTTCTCTGGCCAAGCGGCCCTGAAAGCCAGCCACAACGACTACGATTGGCTCGGTGACGGGATTTATTTCTGGGAGTACAATGCGCACCGTGCGTTCGATTTCGCTACCGAAGTTGCAACTCGTCGGCGTCACCCTGGCCAGAGGATCAAAACGCCCGCAGTGGTCGGGGCGATTATCGACCTCGGTTTCTGCCTCAATCTTCTCGACGGCCGCTACATTGAAATGGTGCGCGCCGCGTATGAGGAACTCGTGAAGTCATCAACCGAGAATGGCATTGAATTGCCCAGCAATACAGGTGGCCACGATCTCCTAAAGCGCAATTTGGATTGCGCTGTTCTGCGCACGCTTCATCAGGCTCGCCAGGACGCTGGTGAGGAGCGATTTGATACCGTCCGGGCCGCGTTTGTCGAAGGTGAGCGGCTGTACGAGAACGCCGGGTTCTCCGCGAAAAACCACATCCAGGTTTGCGTCCGGGACCCGAGGTGCATTAAGGCCTATTTCCGGCCCCTGGATGAAACCGGCAAGCCAGTGGTATTGCGTTGATTTCCAGTGTCGGAGTTCTCCGCGCGCTTCTTGCTCAATTTCCTCCCAGCCTGTACAGTTTTTGCTCTTATTTCTTAGCCCAATTGATCAAAAATGGAGAAAACGAATGTCCCCCGAATTCCGCCGCCGCGGTCATCTGTTCACCAGTGAATCCGTCACCATGGGCCATCCCGATAAGGTCGCCGACCAGATCAGCGATGCCGTGCTCGACGCCCTGATCGCCCAGGACCCACGCAGCCGTGTTGCCTGCGAGACGCTGGTCACCACCGGCCAGGTTATTCTCGCCGGTGAGGTCACCACCAATGCCTACGTCGATGCCGCCCAGGTCGCGCGCGACACCATCCGCGAGATCGGTTACACCCATCCCGAAATCGGGTTCGACTACCTAAGCTGCGGCGTCCTGACCTCCATCCATTCTCAATCCCCCGACATTGCCCGCGGCGTCGAGCACGCCGAGGATGATTCCAAGGAACAAGGCGCCGGCGATCAGGGCCTCATGTTCGGATACGCCTGCGACGAAACCGACGAGCTGATGCCCCTTCCCATCCATCTGGCCCATCGCATCGTCGAACGCCTTGCCGAGGTCCGGTTCAATCGAAAGCTCCCCTGGCTTCGGCCGGATGGCAAGAGCCAGGTCACGGTCGAATACGTAAACGAGCGCCCCACCCGCGTTCACACCGTCGTCGTCTCCACCCAGCACGATGAATCCATCCTCGACAAGAAGACCGACACCGTCAGCGAAAAAGCCAAGCGGCAAATCATCGAGCACGTCATCAAGCCGGTCATCCCCCGCAAGCTGTGGAACGACGATATTATTTTCCACATCAACCCCACGGGAAAATTCGTCATCGGCGGCCCCAGCGGCGACACCGGCCTCACCGGCCGCAAGATCATCGTCGACAGCTACGGCGGCCGCGGCGCACACGGCGGCGGGGCCTTCAGCGGCAAGGACCCCTCCAAGGTCGATCGCAGCGCCTGCTACATGGGCCGATACATCGCCAAGAACATCGTCGCCGCCGGACTGGCCCGATGCGCCGAAGTCCAACTGGCCTACGCCATCGGCGTGGCCAATCCCCTCTCCCTCACCGTCACCACCGAAAACACCGCCGCCATCCCCGAGGACCAGATCGCCGAGTTGATCAAGCAGCATTTTCCCCTCACCCCGCGCGGCATCATCAAGTACCTCGATCTGCTCCGTCCGATCTACAAGCAGACCGCTCGCCACGGCCATTTCGGCCGCATCCCCGGCCGCGACGGCGGTTTCAGTTGGGAAAAAACCGACAAAGCCGAGGCCCTCGCCAAGGCCGCGGGAATTTCAATGAAAAAGGCGGGGTGAAAAATCTGGGTAGGGTGGGCGTACTCGCCCACCGCTCGGCTCGACACGCCCAAACGGTGGGCGAGTACACCCACCCTACCCAACTCACCGCGGAAGAGACCAGGCGTTTGGTATCACAAATTGTGACACCAAAGCGGCGGGGCGGTCGCCCAATCGTGCGGCGGTTTCTTCCCTACGCCTTCACGGAAAATGGCGTGGCCAGGGCCCCGGGGTTGAAAAAGGGCGTCAAATAGCCTTTCGAAAGAGCATCTGCTGCAAGCTTCTGGCGATCAATTCCGAGCGGCCAATCTTCTGACGGCGCGCGACGGCGTCCGCCTCCGTGAGCAATCCTCGTTCGATCGTGATGTTGATTCGTTCCGAGCCGCGTCCGATCCGCGGCCGTCCCGCACGCCTGCGGGCCTTGCGCTCCTCCGCCCGTTCCGCCAGCGTCATCGGCCGCGTTCGGTCGATCGTGCCCGATTGGTCGTATTCTTTCGTCGCTTCGGCCAACTCGGCGGCGTTCATCTCCTGATATCGCTTCGTCTTTATTTTTTTCATCGGGCTCTCCTGCGGAACTTCCGCTTTTCAGAATCGTCCAGCGGACGGGCATGAATGATGAAGACCGTCCCGTCCGCGTCCAAAAGATAAATCACTTGTGCGTATAGACCTTCGGCGGTTTGGCCGGCGACGTATCGCTTGCCTTCCCCGATCATTTCGGGGAAGGGACGGCGAGCGCGCTCCACGATGAACTCGGCGGCGTCCCGCGTGATTCCGTGTTTTTGAACGTGCTCGGCATTCCAGCGGTTCCAGCGGAACTGCATGGAAATATTATACACATAAAACTAATGGACGCAAGAAACCCAGATAGGTGTACTCGCCCGCCGTTTCCCTGCCCCGAGCCTGTCGAGGGGGCTTGGTCGCGCGAGCCTCAAGACAAATGGGAACGCGGCTCGGACAGTTGACCAGCCCGGCGGCGGCTGCGGCGGAGCAGAGCCAGCGAGCCGATGGCGAGCAAGCTTGCCGAAGCGGGTTCGGGCACGGCCGTCGCGATCAGGACTAAACCATTTTCATTGTACTGCAAGGCAAATTGAAC
>JBEKXM010000454.1:0-4200 GCA_049512115.1 Tepidisphaeraceae bacterium
GGATGTCGCTGTCATCGTCCACCAGGAGGATCTTTTTTCCGGCCAGTGCTTCGCTCATGGTTGCCTCCGGGAAAAATGGGGCGACATCCACTTTCGTTTGCGGGGCGAAAATGTCAAGTGGAATCGTGCCAAGGTCCGATAAATAACCGGTCCATCATGAAACCAGGTGACCCGATCGCCGTTTTGGACAGCGGGCTCGGCGGGCTGACGGTGGTGAATGCCCTGCGCCGCGTCTTGCCGGCCGAGGACCTGATCTATTTTGGGGATACGGCCCATCTTCCCTACGGGAACAAATCGGCGGCGGCGGTATGCCGGTTCGTGCGGCAGATCGTGCAGTTCCTGGAGCCGATGAATCCGAAGCACCTGGTGATGGCGTGCAACACGGCGACGGCGTTGGCGATGCCGACGATCGCCGCGGAGTTTCCGGGCTTGTCGATCAGCGGGGTGATCGAGCCGGGGGCTCGGGCGGCGGTGGCGGCCGCGGGGGCGCGGCGTCTGCCGGCGATCGGCGTGATCGCCACGGAGGCAACGGTCCGGTCCAAGGCTTACGAGCGGGCGATCTTCCAGCGCCGGAATCTGGCGCAGGTGATGCTCCGCCCCACTCCGCTGCTGGTGCCTATGATCGAAGAAGGCCGCACCGGGGATGATCCGCTGGTGGAAACGGCGTTGCGGCAATATTTACAGAGCATGATTCTTCGCAAAGTGGACGTGCTGGTGCTGGGATGCACGCATTATCCGCTTCTGAAGGGGGTGATCGCCAAAGTGATTGGGCCGAAGGTGAGGCTGATTGACTCCGCGGAGCAATGTGCCCAAGATGTCGCGCGAAGGCTGGAGCGGAAGGGCCTGTTGCGCGGGCCGGTAACCTCGCCGGCAGGCTCGCAGGCAGAGCCGATAGGCTCGCGGGCGGAGCCGATAGGCTCGCCGGACGACACGGCGGCGATGGACGAATCGCCATCGGCGACCGGGACGTTGCGGACGTTTGTGACGGACGATCCGGAACGGTTCGCGATGCTGGCATCGCGGTTCCTGGAGATGGAGATCGAACGTCCGACGCTGGTGAAGCCGCTCGTACCGGACGTTTCGGCGCCCGTGGCGCTGCGGGCGGCCGGATGAGGCGGATTTTTCACCGCGAAGACGCACAGCGCTGGCTGGGCCCGCAACCCGAAGAGTTTTACCGCGAAGACGCGAAGAGCGCGAAGTTACGCGAAGCGGAGCGAAATCAGATTGATAATTCTTCGCGCAACTTCGCGCTCTTCGCGTCTTCGCGGTAAAATCCGGGCCAAGAACCGTTGGTGACGAAAGGCGATCGATGCGGAAGTTACGCTGGCTGGCGTGGATGATTGCGGCGGCGCTGAGCGGATGCGGCAGCAGCATTTCGGACTCCACCGCGCCGGGACCGGTCGATCGCGGGCTGTATCAAGATGCGATCGTGG
The DNA here is from genome assembly GCA_049512115.1 of Tepidisphaeraceae bacterium. Lineage (GTDB taxonomy): Bacteria > Planctomycetota > Phycisphaerae > Tepidisphaerales > Tepidisphaeraceae > PALSA-1353. The sequence goes on from JBEKXM010000454.1 coordinate 1,434, forward strand.
ACAACCAGCAACGGCTGGCCGGCGAGGACGTCCGCATCGTGCCGTTGTATAAGACTCCGCTGGACGCGATCGGCGTGGGGTTCGACGCATTGATCGGCGAGCCGATCGCGCATTTCTTCGACTACGTAACGCATGACAACGCGGCGTACGCGGCGAGGAAGATGGCGGACAGGTCGTCGCCGGACAATCAGCGCGAGGGGATGCTGCGGCTGACGGATTTCGACTTTGCCCGGCATGGGATTTACCTGAAGGGATACGCGCTGGCGGCGCGAAGCGGCGGGGATTACACGGTTCGGGCGGCGGGGTTGCGGGCGCTGAACCGATGCCGGGCCAAGGGGCATACCTTGCTGTTCGTGGAGGCGCTGACGGACGATCAGGAACTGATCCGTCTGGAGGCCGCGGACGCGTTGGGCAACATCCCCGACCCGGACGCCATTCCGATGCTGGTGGCTCACCTGAGCAACGTCGAACCGAGCGCCGACGTGCGCATCGCCTGCGCCGAAGCGCTGCGGAATTATCACACCCACGAGGCGATGCGGGCGCTGATCGACGAATTGAACGATGAGGAGTTCGGCCTGGCATGGCAGGCGAGGCAAAGTCTGGCACTGCTGACCGGCCAGGATTTTCGCTATGACGCCAAGGCGTGGATAAATTGCCTGGTTGCCACGGGAATGTGAGCGGATTGTCATTGGTCATTTGTCATTGGTCATTGGTCATTGGGGAGTGACGGGAAACCCTGAAGTATGCGTGCGCTGGTATTCGATCAATCGGTCACTTTCCGGCCGCGGCATCCTGAGCCGGCGGAAACCGACGGCGATGCGCTGGTGAAGGTGCGTCAGGCGGGGATCTGCGCCACCGATTTGGAAATCCTGCGGGGATACATGGGGTTCTCCGGCGTTTTGGGACATGAATTCATCGGCGAGGTGGTGTCGGCCGGGAACAAAGACAAAGACCTGGTCGGCCAGCGCGTGGTGGGGGAAATCAACGTCGTCTGCGGGCACTGCGATTTGTGTCTGTCGGGGCTGTCATCCCATTGCCGGAATCGCACGGTGCTGGGCATCCAGAAGCACGACGGGGCGTTCGCCGATTTCTTGCGCTTGCCATCGGCCAACCTGCACGTGGTCCCCAAGACGGTGGATGACGATTCGGGAGTGTTCGTGGAGCCGCTGGCGGCGGCGTTTCAGGTCCTGAAGCAGATCAAATTGGATGGCAACGCGGATTCGGCGCGCACAAGAAAATGGGTGACGGTGCTGGGGGATGGGAAACTGGGTTTGCTGGTGGCGCAGGTATTGCGGAACGCCAACTGCCCGGTTCGGGTGATCGGGAAACACGCCGAGAAGCTGGCGTTGTGCGAGAAATGGCAGATTCGCAGCCGGCCGCTGAGGGACATTCTTCCCCGGCACGATCAGGACGTGGTGGTGGACTGCACGGGAAGCGCGGCGGGATTCGAGCTGGCGATGCAGATGGTGCGCCCGCGGGGAACCATCGTATTGAAGAGCACGCTGGCGGCGGGCAAAGCGATGAATCTGGCTCCGCTGGTGATCGGCGAAATCAGCGTCGTCGGCAGCCGGTGCGGGCCGATTCGCGAGGCGATCAAGGCGCTGGCGGAAAAGCAGGTGGACGTGGCAAGCCTGATTTTTCGCCGCATGCGCTTGGAGCAAGGCGTGGAGGCGTTGGACCTGGCGGGCAGACCAGGAGTCTTGAAGATACTGTTGACGATGGAATAGGAACCAATGACCAATTGACAATTGACAATCGACAATTGATCCTTCTTTTAGGATCTCCCATGGCAAAAGACCTGGCCATTGTTCTCAACAACGGAAGCATCAACAGCGCGGTGGTGACGGCGATGGCATCACAGCGGTATCGGCCGGTCATGATCTTTGCCGATACCGCGCCCGGAGCAACGGGCCGGATGCGGGCGGCGTACGACCAGCAGGTGGCGCATTTCAAACCGTACCGGGAATATTCCGTGCCGATCACGCAAGCGGGGTCGGGGCCGACGCTAAGTGCGGCCTCGATCGCCGCCGATCCGCGGCTATCGGCCAACATCTCTGGGCAACTGCTGGAGCTTCTGCCGATCCTTTCCGTGGCGGTGAAATCGGCGGCGCACCACCAGGCGGCGGCGGTGTATTTGGGGCTGCGCGTCGGCCCAAGCACGGATGAATTGGCGCAGGCCTCGGAGTTTTGCCAGATATGGAGCGAGATGATCCAACTGCCGTGCGGGCTTGGCGAAACGGAGTTGATGACGCCGCTGCTGGAGTTGGAACTCTGGCAGGTGGTGGACGTGGGATTTCAGGTTTCCGCGCCGTTCGAGCGGACCTGGAGCTGCCTGGAGGAAACCAGCGAGGCCTGCTGGACCTGCCGCGGCTGCCGATCAAGAGAGGCGGCGTTTCAACAGGCGGGAAAGCCGGACCCGTTGCGGGGGGCGAGGAAGATATAGCGCCAATTATTTCATTTGAGCGAGACGCGATGTTTCTTGGCAAGCTCTTCAAGAAATTCCCGCATGGGACGCCCTTTGCCATTTTTCACCTGCGCCAGCCCCCGCCGAACACCGGCAAGGGTCTCGGATAACTCCGCCGCCTCAAGCAGTTTCTGATAGGCATCGGCACTCTGCACCACGATCTCGGCTTGGCCATTTACGGTGAGAACCTCGGCCTTGCCCGTCTCCTTGAGCCACTGGATATGCTCCTTCGTGTTGCGGTTGAAATCGGTGATCGGAAGAATGTGATTCAGATCGAGCATAAGCACCTCAACAGTTTTTAAG
>JBEKXM010000455.1:0-4190 GCA_049512115.1 Tepidisphaeraceae bacterium
CTACCTCCGGACCCTGACGCCGCAACCATAGTTCCCTTTGTTGCGCTGACGTGCCTCAAATGCAGATTACCGCGAAGGCGCGAAGGACGCGAAGTTGCGCGAAGGAACCTATTGACCTTAATGGATTTCTTCGCGTAACTTCGCGTCCTTCGTTGATATCCCGCAATTTCTTGTCTCCACGCCAAGAATTTCCGAGATCAAGGAGCCTCGCTCCGCTTCGCGCAACTTCGCGACCTTCGCGTCTTCGCGGTAAAACTCTTTGGGTTGCGGGCCCGGCCAGCGCTGGGGGCCTTCGCGGTTAAACTCTTTGGAGAAGCGCAACAAAACCGAGGCGCCCCGCCAAGTTCGCCCGTCGAGTTCCGCCCGAACTTACGGCCGAAATTTTTTTCCCCGGCGTGAAAAATTCCGGAAAAACACGCCCAAAACTTTCACCTCCTGGCTATAGATATAGAGGGAGACGGTTTTTCCATCGGTCGTGCGATGCCCATTTCCCATTTTCCGTCGCCTGGCCGCGCGACGTTCGGCTAACCCGCCGAATTTTTGTTCGTTTTGGGGTGCCGACGCTGACACAGTGGCCCCTCACGCCATCGAAAACCGCCTCATTGTCACCGCCCCGGAACGTGTTTTTGTAGATTTATGATGCCCAAAATATCAAGGCCCGATTTCCCCAAATGCGACAGCCCCGCCGGCCTCCCCTGGCGGCTAAAGACCCCGATCGCTCTTTTGGTGAATTTTGACCTTTCCCCCCAATCCTCTTACCTTCTGATTTGCACCCATGCGACGTTATTTTCCCACTTTCGACGAATTCTCCGCTTCGGCTCAAACGGCGAAGATTATCCCCGTCTATCGCCTGCTCCTGGCCGACCGACTCACTCCGGTCACCGCTTTCGAGGTCCTCGGCCGCGAGCAGCATGCCTTCCTGCTGGAAAGCGTCGTCGGCGGCGAAAAAATCGGCCGATACAGCTTCATCGCCGCCGGACCTCGCCTCGTCTATCAGGTCGCCGAAGGCCACGCTTCCATCCAACCCGTCGGCAAACCCCCCAACGAATTCACCACCACCGACCCCCTGGCCGATCTGCAAAAGCTCCTCCCCGCCGAATCCTGCCATCGCGACAAGAATCTCCCCGCCTTCATCGGCGGATTGGTCGGCTACGCCGGCTACGACACCATCCGCTATTACGAGGGCGAAAAGCTCCCTTCGCCTCCCCCGGACGACCGCAGGCTCCCCGATCTCCTCTTCGCGCTCTATGGCGAGATCGTGATCTTCGATCACGTCGATAAAACCATCAAGGTCGTCGCCAACGCCCAATTGGATCCCACGACCAATGCCGAGTCCGCCTATCGCGACGCCTGCCGGCGAATCGACGAAATCGTCTCCCGCCTGCATCAGCCGCCCAGTTCCGCGCTGGGCGAAATCGATCCCACGGCCCCGCTTTCCCTCGCCTTTTCCACCAACTGCTCCCGCGAGCAATACCAGCAGATGGTTCGCGCCGGCAAGGAATACATCAAGGCCGGCGACATCTTCCAGTTCGTCCCCAGCCAGCGCCTGCGCGTCAATTCCTCCGCCGATCCGTTCGATGTCTACCGCGCCCTGCGAATCATCAATCCCTCCCCGTTCATGTTCTATTTGAAAAGCCCCGCCTGCACGCTGATCGGCTCCAGTCCGGAAATCCTCTGCCGCGTCTCCAACCGCATGATCACCAGCCGTCCCCTGGCCGGCACCCGGCCTCGCGGGGCCACCGACGAACTGGATCAGGCCCTGGAACGCGAACTCCTCGCCGACCCCAAGGAACGCGCCGAGCACGTCATGCTCGTTGACCTCCATCGCAACGACGTCGGCCGCGTCGCCAAAGTCGGAACCGTCCGCATCAGCGACGTCATGACCGTCGAGCGCTACAGCCACGTCATGCACATCACCAGCAACGTCACCGGCGAACTCCGGGACGGCCTGACCGCCCTGGACGCCCTGCGCGTCAGTCTGCCCGTCGGCACCGTCAGCGGCGCACCCAAAATCCGCGCCATGCAGATCATCGACGAACTGGAACCCACCCGCCGCGGCCCCTACGGCGGAGCCGTCGGCTACCTCGACTTCTCCGGCAACATGGACACCTGCATTGCTCTTCGCACGATCGTCTGGCGCAACGGCATCTTCGACGTCCAGGCCGGCGCCGGCGTCGTCGCCGACTCCGTTCCCGAAAACGAATACGAAGAGACCATGAACAAAGCCAAGGCCATGCTAAAAGCCGTCGAAATCGCCCAGCAGGGGTTTTGAATAAGTGTCCGAGCTGCCGCAGTTTTCGCCCGAAATAATGTGGAGGAAGGCGTTTTCCCCCAAAGCCCGCCGAGCTTGCTCGGCGGGAAAAAGCGAGCATCAGACCGTTGTGCATTGCTCTCAGTTCTGAACCTGCACCGGAAGACCCAGGCGCGGTTCGGCCGGCGATAAACCCCCGTCCACCGTAATCGGCGATGAGTTGACCTCGACGCTCGCCGGCGAAAGCCCGTCCCGCCTGGCGGTCAGGGTAATCGTTCCCGGCGTCCGCGTCGATCGGATCGACACGCGGTTGATCCCGCACTCCGTGTTGAGATAGAGGTTGTTGGTCGAGTCCACGATGCCGCTGTTGTATCCGCCGCGCCACACGCCGGGGCCGCTGACCGCAAAGTCGATGCGCCCTTCATCCGTCGGGCATCGCCGGCCCGCGGCATCCACGACTTCCGCGTCGAACAGCGCCACGTCCGCCCCGTCGGCGCGCAGGCCGCCGGGACCTGTGATCGCCGTCAGCTTCACCGCCCGCGCCGGCCCGGCGGTCGTCAGCTCACATTCGCAAGCCGCCTTGCCCCCGTCGTATCCAACGGCCTTGATTGTGCCCGGCGTCCAAACCACGCCGGGAAACGAGAAAACATATCCGTTGGTCGGACGATCCACCCGGCCGATGGTTTTGCCGTTCACGCTTAACTCCACGGCCTGGCAGTTCGAGATGACGTACATTGTCTTGGTCGTCCCCGGCGGATACGTCCAATGCCCGATGATATGAATCGCCGGCCGATCGGCCTGCATTACCTGATAGGCGTAATACGCCTCCTTCGGCAGCCGGACGGCGTCCACCTTGCCGCTCACCCGGCACACTTCGCTGGAATCCTGCCGGCCATCGGCATTGGAATCCGAGAAATAGATCGATGCGTATCCCGACCATTTCGCGTGCCGCGGATCGCTGTTCGAAATGCGGTTCGACCAGTACGCCCAGTACCGCGCCGCCGCCGCCACGCAGAACGTCTCGCTGTTCCAGTGATAGGTGTCATTCGGCCCCGGCTTGAACCCGAAGTGGGGGGGTGAGAAATCGTCCCAGAACCGCCGTGCCGACTCATCCCGGAAGTCCTCGGTCTCGATGAGGGGCGCCCGATCCCGCCGCTCGGCGCTGTAGGCGCGAAACATATCGTTCGGGTTCTTCAGCGCATCGGTCCGGGGGTCCTGTCCGATCATGATGCCGAAATACTCCGCGATGGGCGTCGTCTTCGGATCGTTGAGCGTTCGGCAGCCGACGGCCCGGCCGCCGGCGGGGTCCCACTGCGCCTTCAGATCGACCATCTGCTTCAGATGCTCCGCGGTGATCCCGTTGTTCCCGGCCTCCCAGAAAAAAATGCTCGGGCTGTTTCGGAAATAAATCATCGAATCCCGCATGACCTCCAATCTCTGCTCCCATTGCCGGCCCTGAATGTCTTTCTCCTTATCGCCCGCAGGGCAAACCTCGATGATCCCGAACCGGTCCAATGATTCCACGTCCGTCCGCTGCGGCGAAACGTGCATCCAACGAAGGTAATTGGCATGGCTGTCCCGGATCATCCTCGCCGTGAAATCGTGCATCCAATCCGGGTACGCCTGCCCCAGCCCTTCCCATTCGTCGCTGGACCGCTGCGCGTAACCACGCAGATAAACGAACTTGTCGTTGACATAAATTCCGCCCTTTCCCGCTCCGCCCCGGAATTCGGTCTGGCGGAATCCGGTCGTCGTCCGCACCACGTCCACGGCCTTGCCGTCAACGCTCAGCACCGTGTACACATCGTAAAGATGCGGATCGTCCGGGCTCCACAGCCGTGCGCCCGCAAGATGCCCCACTCCCCGCAGAATCGTCTTTTCGCCATTCACCAGATCGACCGTGTCGCCATCGAATTTCGCCCTCACCCGGCCTCCCAGA
>JBEKXM010000456.1:0-4178 GCA_049512115.1 Tepidisphaeraceae bacterium
GGCTCAGCCCCCCCAAGCTTGGGGAAACATGGGTGCATGAGGTGCTGGAGCCGGATCAACTCTCCACAGCCAAACGGCGCTTTGGGCGAGCCAGGTTGACTCGTGGAACCGTTCTGCTCCTCTGGGGGTTGCGAATCTACGTGCTGTTGATGACCTACCTGATCGGCGTGCAAATCTGGAATGCCCTGCACACCCGAGTGTAGTTTTTCATTTCCAGGAACCCTGCCAGCGATTTGTGGTCCTGGCCACACGCGATAAACGCTGAAAACCCCGCATTTTCACGCGGCTTGCCCAGTTTGTCCGCTTTCAGCGCCTTTTCTTCCCGGCTTTCCCACGGCTCAACCTCCGCACGCCGATCATCCAAATCACCGGCCGGATAAACGGCCCGATTCATCACCGTTCGGCCGGGGCAAAGCGACGATTCGTTTAAGGATTCTGAACAACAGGCCGATGCTTCGCTCGTTCTATCGGAGGGAAGTCTGATGGCGCTGAAGCAGACCCATATCTATCGCGGGCACGCAATCGTGCACCATGTGTTCTCCACCGACCAAACGGATGAGATAATCGAGCGGTTCACGGTGAGCGTGCCGGGCAAGAGCCAGCTTTGCACCAAATCGACGCTGACGGAAGCAAAGCAATCGGTGGATGAGATACTCACGACGCCGGCCCGCCGGTATGCGGTGAATTCAACCTGAAATCTCAACGGGCAACCGGGAACGGTTCGCGCCTCGCGGGGAGTCAGGTCAACCCTACAATCCGCGTAGAATGAACTCGATGGCCTCTTCGATCGAGAAGCGTTCGAACCGCCACAGATTCAGCGAGATCATTGAATACCCGATTCCGGTGTTGATGAGTTGCCAAGCGGGCACTTTGGAATCCAGGTCGCGTTTGAATTCCCCGGCCTTTTGTCCGTCCTCGACGATCTTGCGGAAGAAGGCCTCGATCTCAATGTAGTGTGCCTTCATTACGGTGCGGACTTTTCGATCGCGGCTGGTGGCCAGTGCGCCGTGGATGACCTTATATGCATCCTCATTGTCGCGGATATGGTTGGGAAATTCGCGCGCGATAGTCCGGATCTTGTCCGTGGACGTATGGGCCTTGGCGATCAGCTCGCGCCACTGGCGAAGCGTCTGCCTGCTCATGGCGCGGGTGATGGCGACGAACATCTCCTGCTTGCTGGCGAAATGTCGATAGAGGATCGGTTCGGTGACCCCGGCGGCATCGGCGATGGCGGCGGTCGTCGCGGCGTTATATCCCCATTTGGCGAAGATCTTCGTTGCGACTTGGATCAACTGCTCGCGCCGCTGGGGCCCTTTGAGCCTGGACATGACGGGTGTCATATCGGGAATGCGTCAAACTAACAAGCACGATCATTACAATCGTTACCGCCTCCCCGATCCCAGGGGTGGAATTCCGCTTGTTCTGTCCGGTCCCTATGCGATAATGGATTGATTATCCGGGAGGTTTTGCGATGGCGGGACGCTCGAATCGGGCCGGGGGGTTTCTACTGCCGCTGGCGATCGTTTTGACGCTGGCGATGGGAGCGTCCTTCGTTCGGGCTCAGTCCGCGCTCATCAATGCCGCCCAATCCGCAAGCTCCAACCCGGACACCGCCCCCGCCGCCGGGGCAGCTGCAACCAACGATCTTCAATTGACGGCCATCCTTCACACCACCCGGGTCGATCTGGACTGGGAATGCCACTTGACCGACGTCACCCAATTCTGCATCGAACGTGCCGCCCACGGTTCGCATCATTGGACCGAACTGAGAACCGTCGCGGCGACCGTGATCAGTTTCAGCGACACCCAGGCCAAATCCGTTGATTTCGACTATCGCGTGATCGCGCTGGGAGCGGACGGCGCGGTCCTGGCAACCTCCCCCGTGGTCCAAGCGAGCAAAAGCAACATTATCCGCGTCTTGAGCGGCGGCAAAATCACCCTACAGGACTTGCTCGATATCGGCGTCTGGCAGGATACGATCAAGACCCTGATCATCGGTACGCTCTCGTTCATTCCCAAACTGCTTTCGGCGGTGATCCTCTTCGGAATCTTCTGGCTGTTTTACCGCCTGGTTCGCCGGATCATCCTCGGATCGATGTCCCGGGCGCACGTCGATTCCAGCATTCGTGACATGCTGGGCGCTATCTTGCGATGGTCGATCCTGGGCTTCGCTCTGGTCATCGCCTGCGATCAAATCGGCATTCAAATCGCCGCCTTGCTGACCGGAGTCTCCATCATCGGCTTGGCCATTGGCTTTGCCGCCCAGGAAACGCTGGCCAATTTCATCGCCGGCGTCGTGATCTTCTGGGACAAGCCGTTCAAGGTCGGGGACTGGATCATTATCGACGGCATGTTCGGCAGGGTCTTGCGCGTCAGCTTCCGGTCGACCCGCATGCTGAACCTGAACGGCGAGACCGTGGTGCTGCCCAACACCTACATGCTGGCCAACCGCGTCGCCAATCACAGCACTCACCCGGTGATCCGGGTCGATATTCCGATCGGGATCGCCTACAAGGAATCGATCGACAAGGCCCGCGCAGCGCTGTTGGCGACTGTGGATGGGGACAGCCGCGTTTGCAAAGACCCCCCGCCCAACGTCGTCGTCAGCCAATGTGCCGACAGCAGCGTCAACCTGGTGTTTTGGCTGTGGATTCAGGATGAATCCGTCGAAAAGTCGGTTTTCTACGAGTATTTGGAGAAGGCAAAGAAGGCCCTGGATGCGGCTCATATCGAGATCCCCTTTCCCCACGTACAATTGCTGTTGGAGAACACACCCGCCCTGGCGGCGCTGGGGGTGGACCCCCTGCAAACTTAGGCCTAAATCTAATCTTTGCACTTGAGCCTGCCCCGCCCTTGGCGGTAAACTATTGACTGGATTTACTTGAACCCCGCCGGACGTTCGGCAGTAATATAGGTAACGGCTGTACAGATGGGTTAGGAAACGACTTCCTCGGCCCACGGTTAATGCCCGCCTGATGTTTGTCGCAGCCGCCTGCAAAGGACTCTCCCGATGGCCAAGCAGCAGAAAAAACTAGGCGAGATTCTTATCGAATGGGACATTGTCTCCACCCGCGAGGTGGCCAAGGCCCTGGAACATGCCAAGGCCAAGAACCTTCGCATCGGCGAAGCGCTCATTGATCTGAAGTTGTGCAACGAGACCAATGTCTACAAGGCGCTGGCCGCGCAGCACAACATGGAATACGTCGATCTCGATAAGGGCGCCATTCCACCGAATGCCGTGAACCTGGTCCCCGACGACCTGATGCGGAAATATCTCATTCTGCCTCTGGGGATGGAGAGCGGGAAGCTGCGCCTGGCGATTCACGACCCCCTGGATTTCGAGATGTTGGAAGTCCTGCGATTCCGGCTGAACAAGGACATCCGCACCGTGCTGGCGCCCAAGGGTCGGATCAAGACCATCCTCGACGAGCTTTTCAGCACCAGCGCGACCAACACGATCGACAAGACGATGGACCGCACCATCGACCGGCTGCGCGATTCGCTGGATAAGTCGATGGACAAATCCCTCGACCGGTCGGTGGACCGCTCGATCGACGTGGAGTCCGGCAACCTGAGCGATGATGACGGCAAGTCCGATCCGACCCAGGCGCCGATCATCAAGTTGGTGCAGGCGATGATCGGCGAGGCCGTGCGCAACCGGGCAAGCGACATCCACATCGAACCCATGAAGGACCGGGTGCGGGTGCGCTATCGCATCGACGGCGAATGCGTCGACCGCGATCGGATTCCGCTCCGCATGAAGAACCCGCTCATCAGCCGGTTGAAAATCATGGCCGGCATCGACATCGCCGAGAAGCGGCTTCCCCAGGACGGGCGAATCAAGCTCACGATCGACAAGTCGAACGTGGACTTCCGCGTGAGCACGCTGCCGGCGTATCACGGTGAATCGGTGGTGCTGCGTATTTTGCGTCCGGATAGCGTCCGCATCGGCATTCAGAGCCTCGGCTTTGAAGAAGAGGATTACAAAGTATTCCAGAAGATCATCAAGCGCCCCAACGGAATTTTCCTGGTGACGGGCCCGACCGGCTCGGGCAAGACGACGACGCTTTACGCCGCCCTGAACGAACTCAACCGTCCCGACAAAAAGATCATCACCGCCGAAGACCCGGTGGAGTACAACTTCGTGGGGATCAATCAATGCCAGGTGCGGGAGAACA
>JBEKXM010000457.1:0-5097 GCA_049512115.1 Tepidisphaeraceae bacterium
CACAGCGGAATTGATTTCCATTGGGGGATAATCTATTTGTGATATGACGCCTATGCGGGATGCCCGGCGGCCTTGGACGTTGCAACGGCGGCCGGGAGGTTTGAATGCGGCGAGACCTTGTGGCACAATGCCTTTGTCCCAGCCGTTTACGTGAGGATTCGTGCCGATGCTGCTGCAGACCAACAGTTACATCGTCCCCAGAGAGAAGAGGATGGAACACGCCCGGCTCCTGCGGCGGTTCCGCCAGGTTCTATTGCGCCTGGGTTGCGATCACTTCGAGGTATTCGAACAAGTCGGCGCGAATTGGAGTTCCAATGACACCTCCGGCCGATTCGTGCAAATCATGCATTTTCGGGATCGGAAGCACCAATTGGCCATACAGGCGGCCGAACGCGGCGACCCCACGGCACAGAGCCTGCTCAAGGAATTCTGCGAGCTGATCAATCTTCCGTATCAGCAGCAGCAGGGTCTTTTCGCGGTTGGGTTTTACAGCAGCTTTTTGAGAATGCCGCAGCGGACGGATACGCCCGGCGCCACCGGCCAGCCCGCCCCGGAATTGCCCTCGCAAAATGAGCCGGTCCCGCACGCGGAGGGCTCGCCCTCCACACCTGACGCGCCGGCGCCTCCGCAGAGCATTTCCATGCCCGGGAGCGCCGAAGAATCTGCCGGCTCGACCGAACCCAGCGGCCTCGACGTTAACGCCGAGCCCGACCCTCAAGCCGCGAACGATTCCGATCCCCTGGATTCTCAGTCGGTTTTTCTTCCCGCCGACAACGCGGAGGGCGAAGCCCTGACCGCGGAGGGCGAAGCCCAGACCGCCAACGATGAATCGGACGATCCCGGCGATCCGGGGGAGTCCTTACCTGGCCAGGACGAAAGCGCCGGGGCGGAGAATCCCACCAGCCCTTTCAGTTCGTGAAGACGGAATAAATGGAGCGGCCAACTGGCGCTCATAAATATCCGCCGGGCTCGAAAGAGGGATATGTGCTTTGACCGATCAGTTTCGCATGCGGAGGCTTTGCCTTCCGCTCGACCCGTATTGCGGCGAGGCCGGTCAGGAGCCAGAGCGTGAAATCGATCATCCGTTTTGTATGCCTGTTGCTGATTTTAAGCGGCTGGATCGTCGCCGGGCTGTGCCTGCACGTTGTGCGCACGCCCGATCCGGACAATCCGCAGCAATCGAAGCTGCTGATCGTCCCGAAAAACCGGCTGGGCATAAACGACACATACGTGGACGCCCGAGGGTGGACGATGCAGGACGCGACGGACCATCCGATGGTGATCCTGCGGCTTTTAGAGGCCGGCAAGGCGGATGAACTGAAATATCTGACCGATCCCAAGAGCAAGAAGGACGTTGCGACGCAATTGACCGATGCACTGTCAAACACGTCCGGAGCCACGACGGTTAAATCACCGGCCACGGCGCCGATCTCAAGCCGCCCGGCGGGATTTTCACGCTAAGGATAAATTGATCGCCGCTTACGCGGCCTGCGGGGGCTCGAACACGCGGATGCAATTGCGCGTGCTGTTCTTCGCGGAGTACAACGCCTGGTCCGCCGCCGCCAGAAGAGCGGCCAACGTCAGGACATTTCCCTCTTTGCTGCGCTCGGCCACGCCGATGCTCAACGTCGGGTGAGTGTCCAGATGGGTGATTGCCTGGGAGAAATCCACGGACAAGAAAGCCTGCCGAAGTTTCTGCACGACCTGCTGGGCCTGGGACAGCGGGGTCTGCGGCAGGACAATCACGAACTCGTCTCCGCCATACCGAAAGGCAAGGTCCGTTTTTCTCAGCGTGATGCGAACACAATCGGCGAAGGAGCGCAGCATGTGATCGCCGGCGGCGTGTCCGTGTGCGTCGTTGATGTCCTTGAAATGGTCCAGATCGATCATGACCAGGGAAAGGGAGTGATTGTGCCGGTCACACAGGGCGACTTCGCGTTGCAGAAGCTGCTCCATCGATCGGCGGTTATACAGCCCGGTCAGGGCGTCGGTCATGGATTGCTTTTCGGCCTCGGCCAGCAGATGCAGGGTCGTCAGGACGGAATGGGCGCTGTTGACGTAGGTTTGCGCCAGTTGCCGGCGATTCTCCGACCATGTTGCCCCGGGAGGCAGCAACATGTGAGCGACGGCCTGCATCTTGCGTCCGATGGTGAAGGGGATGCAATACGCCGGGTAAGTCGCCGGAAGCTTCAGACACGAATCGATCGCGCAGCGCACGGGCGAACCCTCGGGCCTGAAGGCTCGGGGAAGATTCTGTCTCAGGCACGGGCAGGTGGCGGTATCCAGTTCCGAAAGGGGGTAGAGGCTGACGAAATCCTCGGGCCAGGCCACGCGGAGTTGAACGGCCGGGGTTGCCTCGGCCTCCGTGGTGAGGATCGCCAATCCGGAAAGTTCCAGCTCCGTTCGTAAGAAATAGCTGAGAGTTGCGAAGATCTGATCGGGTCTTCCCGCCCCTTGGATTGTCTGGGAGAAATCGAGGAGGCGATCGACCGTCGCGGTTCGATCTGCCAGGGCCGCCCGGGCCGCCTTTTGCGCCCGCAATGGCCGGGTGAGATAAATGACCCAGCCCAGGATTGCCGCGGCTCCCAACAGCGCAAGCATCAACCACACTGGCGACATACCCGGACCCGTGAAACGGCGCAATCCGCACGAACGTTAAGGTCGGTATCGGCCTAACCAGCCATACACTGAATTCTGGTTGATTAGTTGCTTTTTGCTCAGATTTATCGGCCGGCCGGTTTGACTCTTGCCGCATAGTGCATACATTGTAATCATGAACTTTGGATCAGCGCCTAATTCGCAAGCACCACATGGAAGTGCTGACCAGGAGATAACCATCCTGACGGAGATTGGGCGCATTCTTTCCTCTACTCTGGACCTACGTGAATCGTTTCAGAAGATGATGCAAATCATTTCAGAGAAATTGGATATGCGCCGCGGGTCCTTGGTGTTGCTGGATGAATCAACCGGTCGTCTGCGCACCGAGGCGGCAGTGGGGTTGACACCGGAAGAGATTGAGCGCGGGAAATATGCATTGGGGGAAGGGATTACGGGAAACGTCGTCGCCACGGGGCGCGCCAGGATCATTCGCGACGTTCGGGCGGAGCCGGATTTCCTGAACCGGACGGGGCGGCTCACCCCGCAGACGGCCGACAGGGCCGTCAGCTTCCTTTGCGTGCCGATCAAAATCGAAAACCGGACGGCCGGGGCGCTGTCCGTGGACAAGCCGTACGTCTCCGATGATTCGCTGAGGTCGGACCAGGCATTTCTGGAAATTGTGGCCGCGTTCCTTTCGCAGGCGATCCAGATCAATCGGATGGTGCTTCGTCAAAAGGAAGAACTTTTGGAGGAAAACGCGCAGCTGCGCGCGCAGGTGCGGGACCGATTTCGGTTCGAGAACATCATCGGCGACTCGCCGGCCATGCACGAGGTGTTTGCCACGGTGGGTCAGGTCGCCAACAGCCGCGCCACGGTTTTGCTCCTTGGCGAGACGGGGACGGGCAAGGAGATGATCGCCAAGGCGATCCACTACAACTCGCCGCGGCGCGAGCGAAGCTTCGTCCGGGTGAACTGCGGGGCTCTGACGGGGACGCTGCTGGAGAGCGAATTGTTCGGCCACGTCAAAGGGTCGTTCACCGGCGCGATCCGCGACAAGCAGGGCCGGTTTGAAGCCGCCAGCGGCGGAACAATTTTCCTCGACGAGATCGGCACGCTGGAGCCGGAGTTGCAGGTGAAGCTGCTGCGCGTCTTGCAGGAGCGTGAGTTCGAGCGCGTGGGCGATACGCAAACCATCAAGGTGGACGTGCGCGTGATCGCCGCGACCAACGTCGATCTGCAGGAGGAGGTTGCCAAGGGGACGTTCCGCGAGGATTTGTTCTATCGGCTGAACGTGGTGCCGGTCTATCTTCCGCCGCTGCGGAACCGGCGCGAGGACATTCCCCATCTGATCGACTTTTTCCTCGACAAATACAACGCCCAGAACGAACGGAAGCTGCGCCGCATCAGCCGTGAGATGCTCAACGTCTTGATGCGATACCCCTGGCCCGGCAACGTGCGCGAATTGGAAAACGCCATCGAGCGGGCGGTCGTGCTCAGCAGCGACGAGGATTTTCACGAAGAGCTGCTGCCGCTGAGCGTTCGCATGTTCGCCGCCCAGCGACGAACCACGCAATCCAGCGAATCCATCGAAACTCTGACGCGGCGGCTGGCCGATCAGGCCATCGCCGATTACGAACTGCGCGAGGGGGAGATTTACCAGTTGGTGATCGATCAGATCGAGCACGCCTTGATCGACCGCGCCCTGGCCAAATGCGGGGGCGTGAAAACGAAAGCCGCCGATTTCCTGGGCATCAATCGCAACACGCTGAACAAAAAGGTCAAAGATCTTGGCATCGAGGCGTCGGAGTAAAGGAATCGCCTTCGGCGGACGAATAAATCCCTTATGCGTTACGAATCCATTCTGCTATTCGGGGCCCCCGGCAGCGGCAAAGGCACGCAGGGGAAAATCATCGGAACCATCCCCGGCTTCTACCACAGCGCCACGGGCGAAATCTTCCGATCTCTCGATCTGCAAAGCGAAATGGGCCGGGTGTTTTGGGAGTACGCGGGCAAGGGGAAGCTTGTGCCCGATGAAGTCACCATCCGGCTCTGGAAGCAGTACATCAAGGGGATGGAGATGATAAACCAGTTCCATCCCAACAGCGAAATCCTCGTCCTGGACGGAATCCCGCGGAACCTGGAACAGGCCCGGCTCCTGGATGAAACCATCGAGGTGGTGAAGGTCATTCACCTGGTCTGCGCGGACCTCGGCAAAATGGTGGAACGCCTGCGCCGGCGGGCGTTGAAGGAAAACCGTTTCGACGATGCCAGCGACGAGGTGATTCGCCGGCGTCTGGAAGTTTACGAGCGCGACACGCGGCCGATATTGAATTATTACCCGGCGGACCGGATCGTGCGCGTCGAGGCGACGATGTCGCAGATCCGCGTATTGAGCAAGCTGGTGGAAATCCTGGTACCGCTGAAGGAACAGCATGACCACCACAACGAACATTCCGCCCCTGCCACCATCTCCGCCGGCACAACGTGAGATTTAGAGTT
>JBEKXM010000458.1:0-4153 GCA_049512115.1 Tepidisphaeraceae bacterium
TCGGCGGTGCAGATCGCCGGGCGCTTGCGTCATCGCCAGCCGTTGGAGACGATTGAGATCAATCCGGTTTAGGCGAGTGCCGGGCGGTCGAACCGATTATGTCGCAAGCACCCAACGATCAGGCCACGGTAAAAAAAGACGGCGTCCCGGAAGGGCTGTGGATGCGCTGCCCGGATTGCGGGGCGATGCTGTTCCGCAAAGTGGTTGAAGAGGCGTTTCACGTCTGTCCGGAATGCCAGTATCACTTCCGGATTTCCGCCAGGCAGCGCATCGAGCAACTGGTTGATCCGGGCAGCTTCGAGGAGATGTTCGACGACATCGAGCCGACCGATCCTCTGAAATTCGTGGACAAGAAGGCCTACAAGGACCGGCTGAAATCCGAGCGGGAAGGATCGGGGGAAAAAGACGCGGTGGTATGCGGCAAGGGATTCATCAAGGGCCGGCCGATCATGATCGCGGTGATGGACCCGACGTTCATGATGGGGTCGATGGGAAGCGTGGTGGGCGAGAAGATCACGCTGACGATCGAGGCGGCGTTCAAGCTGAAGGAAACGTTGCCGCTGCTGATCGTCAGTTGCTCGGGCGGGGCGCGGATGCAGGAATCGGCGCTGTCGCTGATGCAGATGGCCAAGACCAGCGCGGCGCTGGGGAGGCTGGACGACGCGGGCGGGCTGTTCATCAGCCTGCTGGCGGACCCGACGACCGGCGGCGTGACCGCCAGTTTCGCGATGCTCGGCGATTTCATCCTCGGCGAACCGAAGGCGTTGGTCGGTTTCGCCGGTCCGCGGACCATCTGGAACACGATCAAGGTGGAACTGCCCCCGGGATTTCAGCGGAGCGAATTCCTTCAGGAAAAGGGATTCATTGATTTTGTCGTGCATCGCAAGGACCTGCGGAGTGAAATCGCCAGGCTGGTGGATTTCTGCAAGAAATAAACCTGATTTTACACCATGAACTGCGAGGCGATTGAGCCCGCGGAATTGGGGATGGGCTGGGAAGAGCCGGGGGCGGACAGTCTGCTTTCGAGGGAAAAGACGGCGCCCACCATGCGTTCGACGCGGCCGTCGTTGTCGAGGTACATTCGACCGCGGGTGTTGACCCTGCGGATGCTGCCGTCGCCGCAGATTATTCGGTGGGAAATCTCGAAGTTGCGATGATTGCCGTCGCCGCCGATCGACGCCAGATGGAAGAATTCCCGGTCTTCGGGATGAATGTAGGCAAAGAAGCCCTCGTAGGTCATGGCGAACTCAGATGGCGAGCGGCCGAAGATTTCGGGAAGGTTGTGGGACTTCCAGAAGGTTCCGTCTTTGACGTTAGCGTCCCAGCAGGCGACGCCCGAGGAGTCCAGGGACATATGCAGCCGGCGATCGGTTTCCTGAAGCGATTTTTCCGCCCGAACGCGGGCGTAATGCAGGTAACTGATCAGCAGTCCCAGGCCGACGAACAGCACCAGGCGGACGATGTCGTCCTGGCTGGCGACGCGGAAAGAGTCGCTCGGCGGCAGAATCCAGGCAACCATCAGCGACGACAACACCACCGTGAATATCGCGGGCGCCAGCCCGCCGCGCCACGAGGCGATGGCGATCGCGGCCAAGAAAAATGCGAAGGACCCATGCTGCTGAAGCCGCGGATCAACGCGGTAGAGAATCTTCGTGGCGCCCCACGCCGCCGCGACCACGGCCAATGACCACGCGAATTGACTGATTGTTCGCCGAGATTCCTGACGCATGGTGTACACAAAAACCAAAACTGCGTCCCAACCCCCCAAACAAACGGCAACTGCTCCCCACCGTTGCGAAAGCTTTCACATCCGCTTCACCCAAACGTGGATTGTAAAACTAGCCGGATCGCGTTTCAAGCTAATCTTGAAAATCTTTTAATCTTCCAAAATACGCCGCTTCACAATTCTGGCGCCGGGCCCGACGATGACCTGATCGGCAGGGACATTGCCGACCACGGTCGCGCGGGCGCCGATGACGGCCCGATCACCGACAGTCACACCGGGCCCGACGAAGGCGTCGGCGGCGATCCAGACCTCCTCGCCGATGACGATCGGCGGCTTAAGCAGCGGAAACCGCCGGGTGGTGTAATCGTGAGTGCCGGCGCACAGGTGCGCGTACTGGCTGATGGTCGCCGCGCGGCCGATGGTGATTTTGCCCAGGGAATAGAGGATCGCGTAATCGCCGATGACGACGTTGTCGCCCAGTTCCAGGTTCCAGGGGATTTCGATGAGGGCGGTGGGACGGATGCGGACGCCCTTGCCGAGCCGGGCGCCGAACAGCGTCAGCAGAAGTCGGCGCCAGCCGTACCAGTTGTGAAACGACAGTCGGAACAACGACGCCCGAACGATCATCCACAGTGCGCGTTTGAGGTTTTCCATGGGATTCCAGGGGCTGGATTGGGTTTTTCGGCGATGGTCGGGGTGGAAAGCGTGGGCCACGGCGGGCGTCGGCCCGGCGGGCGTCGGCCCGGCGGGCGGCTGGGGGGGCGTCGAGAGTTGCCGCGGCGCGGGCGGCTCGACGGTGGGCAAGGCTGCCGCCGCCAGCTCCGGCTCAGCGGGCATTCCACCCCCCTCGGCAATCGCCAGCCCGCTGATTTCCATCGGCTCATGTCCTCCCGTCCGGACCAGTTCATTGTATTTTGCACGAATGAACAGTTCGTAGGTACTGATAAGAAGACAGAGGGTCAGCCCGGGCCGGCGATCCAGGATTCCGCCTCGGATAAAATACATGTACACGAACCGCAGGAGCCAGGGGAGCGCGAGCTTTGGGGCGATGCAGTATTTGACGTATCGGCGTCGAGCCACGCGGTCGTTGAAAAACCGCCACCATCCCGGCCAGGGTTCGCGGTGCCGGTAGATTTCCATCGCTTCCAGCGTGGAATACCGGTTGTGCTTGGCGATGAAATGTTCCAGCCCGCGGCGGTCCTGGTGATGCAGCAGATGACGCAGATGGCTGGTCGGACCCTGGACGATCATGTGTTCGTGGACGTTGCGCTCCTCATAGCGCGCCCGGCCGCGCTTGAACAGCCGCAGGTTCCATGCGGGAAAATAGGCGCAATGATGAATCTCCCGGCCCATGAAGAGGGTGACGCGGTTGAGAAAGAACCCGGCGTGCGGCACGTTCTGCACGGGCCGGGAAACGACCTGGAGGATTTCCTCCCGCAGTTGGGGGGTGACGGATTCATCGGCATCGAGAATGAGAATCCAGGGTGATTCGAACGGCAGGTGGTCCAGCGCCCAGTTTTTCTGGCGGGCGTAGCCCTCCCAGGGCTTGTCGACGACCACCGCGCCGAAGCCGGCGGCGATCTGGCGCGTGCGGTCCGTCGAGCCGCTGTCCACGACAAAAACCCGATGCACCCATCCCTGCACGCTTTGCAGCGTGTGCGGAAGGTTCAACTCCTCGTTATAGGTCTGAATCAGGACATCGACCATGGGGCATCCGTCAGCGTACTCTTATATCGGAAGTAAGGTCATTGGTCATTTGTCGTTGGTCATTTGTCATTGGTCATTCGTCATTGGTCAATTCTCTTTACAAATGACCAATGACCAATGACAAATGACATTCATGCGCGTCCTCCACCTGACGGCCGGTTCGGATGCCGGGGGCATCAGCCGCTATATCTTCGATTTATGCGCCGCGATGCAGGCGGCGGGGCATGACGTGGCGGTCGCCGGCGAACCGGGGGCATGGCACGACCGGTTCGCCAAGGCCCCCTGGCCGTGGATCGATTCTCCTCTCAAGGGCGGGCCGTTGACGCTGATGCGGGCGGCCCGCGGACTGCGAAAATATCTCGCCGGCCATCCCGTCGACCTGCTCCATTGCCATTACCGCAGGACGACCCTGGTGGCTCGGCGGCTGCAAAAAACTTTCCCCGCTCCCGTGCTTTACACCTTGCATTTGTCCCACATTCCGCTCGGCGGGCCGTGGGGATGGCTGAGCAATTTCGGCGATCACGTTCACGCGCCCTCCAGCGAAGGGCGGCAATGGCTGATCGACGAAGCGCGGGTGCCGGCCGAACGCATCACGCTCATTCCTCACGGAATTCATGCGGAGCGATTTCCGGTTCCCGATGCGGCGGCGAGGCAGGCGGCGCGGGCGAAACTGGCATTGGCCCAGGAGCACGTCGTCGCGCTCTACCTGGGCCGGCTGGA
>JBEKXM010000459.1:0-4149 GCA_049512115.1 Tepidisphaeraceae bacterium
GTCGACCTGATGGCCCCCGAGCCCGGGATATCCCTGGATAACCAGGCTGTTTCCCTCAACTTTCCCCGTGGTCTGACGATTCCAACGTCGCTGGCGAGCGATGGATGGCACGTCGGCCGGCAAGCGATTCGCGCCGGCGTATTGACATTAAGTCCCTCCGCGGGCGGCCCGATTCGCGTCAATGGCGTCGATTACCGCGGCGCCATCCGGCTGCTGCCGGCCGGCACCGGACGATTCAACGTCATCAATGACGTCGCGGTGGACGATTACCTCGCCGGCGTGGTGACCAAGGAGATGTACCCAACCTGGCCGGTCGAGGCGATCAAAGCGCAGGCGGTGGCCTCGCGGACGTACGCGCTGTACGAGGCGAATACCGGTGGGAAGCAGCGGGCCTGGGACGTTTATGGCGACGAACGGAGCCAGATGTACGGCGGAATAGCTGGCGAAACGAGCAAGGGCCGCCAAGCCGTGGCCGCAACGCAGGGGATCGTTCTCACCTACGGTCCGGGCTACGGGACGATTTTTCACGCGTATTTCAGTAGTTGCTGCGGCGGCGTGACTCAAGCGGCGTCGGATGCTTTTCCCGGCGAGCCGTATATTCCGCCGTTGGCCGAGCAGTCGCACGGGGCGAACTGCAACGCCTCCAAATATTTCAACTGGGGCCCCATCGTGGTCGCCAAGACGGAACTCACCCGGCGATTCCACGTCTGGGCGCAGCGTAGAAGCCAGGAAATCGGCCGGCCGATCGCGGAGTTGAATATGGCCGCCGTCTATCGAATCGACGTGCAAGGATTCAACCGCTACGGTCGGCCGAATCGGGTGCTGGTGACGGATACTGGCGGCGTGCAATACAGTTGGCCGGCGGAGCAGCTTCGGTCGGCTGTGAATGCCGACGCCCAGGCCGGCGCGACGTTGCCGAGCAGCTTCTGCAAGATCAACGGTGAGGCGAATTCAGATTCGGTCACGTTTTACGATGGCCACGGCTTTGGCCACGGAGTGGGGATGTGCCAATGGTGCGCCGAATCGCTGGCGGCGGCGGGGCAGAATTTCGCGCAAATCCTGGAGGATGCTTACCCGCAGGCGAAGCTGGTCAGAGCGTACCCATGAGAATAACACTGAGGGAAACAGGCAATCGAAGCGGGCGTGGGCCAAAGACCAAAACAAAAATACAAAAAAAACCGCCGCACCCTGCGAATCCGGCCCCCCCTGGAGCCCGGACGCGACATGATGCGACGGGGTCAATCTCCAGGGTAATCCTTGCAGGATATAGAAGAATCAGATTCAGTCCTTTAGTCACGGCCGAGTTCACCCAATTTGATATAGGGATTTTCCCTATGGGCGTTAACATTATCAAAAACATGCCCAAGGCGGGCTTCTCGCCGGCCCTGTGTGTGATGTGCAGGCTACTTCGGCTCTTCCAGGGTGTGGATCACGGCATAGCGGAGCAGCTCGGCGCTGCTGCGGAGGCCGAGCTTTTCCTTGACGTGCTCGCGATGAACCTCGACGGTCTTGGAACTGAGAAACAGTTGTTGGGCGATCTCCTTGATAGATAGTCCGCGTCCGATCATCTGGAAAATCTCCAACTCGCGGTCACTGAGGTTTGCCAGCGGCATTCCCTGCGTAACGAGCTGACGATGATGGGTGAGGCGGCCGAGGAGCGCGGAACTCATGTCGTCGCTGAGCCACAGGCCGCCGGCCAAAACGCGGCGGATGGCTTCCATCACCTTTTCGGTCGCGTGCGATTTCATGACGTAGCCCTGGGCCCCGGCGCGAAGGATTCGTTCAGCCCAAAGCTCCTCATCGTGGATGGAAAGGACCAGGATCGGCAGGGCGGGCCAGGTCGCGCGGATGTCCTTGATCAGTTCCAGGCCCGGCCGGCCCGACAGCGACAGGTCGGTGACGACGATGTCCGGCTCGGATTTCTGGATAAGGTCGATGGCTTGGTCGGCGGTTTCGGCCATGCCGCTGACGACCATGTCCTTCTCCATTTCGATTCGCGTGGCGAGGCCTTCGCGGACGATTGGATGGTCATCGACCAGCAACACGCGTGACCGCGGCCGGGCTGAGGATGGTGGCCGCTTCTTGCTGTCGGCGGCTTGTGGGTGAATCATGGCTGGCGATATTCGGACCTCTGAATATCACGGACGTTCCGGATGGGGAGCTTCGAATCTCCAGCGACCCGCCGATCATCCGGGCTCGATACTGCATGACGCTGATTCCCATGCCCTTGCCCCGCGGCCCCGCCGCGGGCATGCCGATGCCGTCGTCATGCACGGCGAGCATGGTCGTGCCCCCGATTGTATCCAGTTCGATGCGGATTTGCCCGGCCTTTGAATGACGGACGGCGTTGTTGACCGCTTCCTGCGCGATTCGGAACAAATGCAGGGAGGCGGCGTCGTCGGCAACGTTGAGCGGCCCGCGGCAACTCACGCAGCAGCTCAGCTGCATGGTGCTCTGCACCTTCGACGCCAGATCACGCAGGGCCGTCTCAAGCCCTTGTGGGCCGACTTCCACGGGTGAAAACCCCCGCGCGAGCTTGCGAGTCTGTTCCAGGGTGCGGTTAATGAGTGAGGCGATGCGGGCCGCCTGGGCCTCTTCAGGCAATCCCTGCTGGGCGAGCCGCTGACGCAGGTTCTGCGTGAGCAATGCCACCCCCGTCAGTTCCTGGCCGACGCCGTCGTGCAGATCGTGTCCGATGCGCATCTGTTCTCGCTCGCTGATTTCCAGGACTTCTTTTTCCAGGGACCGCAATTCGCTGACGTCGCGGGTGATCTGGGCGAAGCCGCGGAGGTTTCCCGCTTCATCGCGCAGGGCGGTGGTGATGACGTTGGCCCAGAATCGGCTGGAGTCGTGCCGGACGCGCCACCCCTCGTCCTCGTGACGGCCCACCTGTGCGGCGTCGAGCAGGTCCGCCGCAGGCTTGCCGCGCGTCGTGTCTTCGGTCGGATAGAACGCCGATGCGTTCTGGCCAACCGCCTCATTTTGGGAAAAACCGAAGATCCGGCTGGCGCCCGGATTCCAGCTCACGACTCCTCCCGTTGAATCGAGCATGACGATGGCATAGTCGGCGACGCCTTCGACCAGCAGGCGAAACCGCTCTTCGCTTTCGCGGAGGAGGGCGTTGGACCGGCTTAACTCGCCGGTTCGCTCGTGGATTCTCACTTCCAGTTCGTCGTATGACTTTTGCAGCGCCGACTCGGCGCGTCGAAGCAGCGAGGTCAGCGTACTGACCAGCACCGCGACGACGACGAACACGCCGGCCTGGAGCCAGTCATCCCATCCAAATCCGGGCGATCCCACCGGATTCAGTCGAGAAAAGCTCCCCGCCAGGAACGCGGCCAGCGCCGTGGCCGCAAGCCCCGGTCCCAATCCTCCCGTCCACGAGCTCAGGACGACCGCGGCGAAGAAAAGCGAGGCCGTGCTTTCCCCGATGCGGGGGTTGACCAGATACGCGATTTCCGCCGCCGTCAGGACGAACGCCCCCGCCAACGCATAGTGGCCCGCGCGGCGCAGAGTCACCCCGATCTGAATGGTTGATAAGCCCACGGTTAACCGCGTTTTACGATACGATCGGACCATCGGGTCCGCAAGAAGAATCCGAGAGCGGCCAGAACGGGAAAGAACAGGCCCCTACCTGGAACGGGCCTTCAGAAAATGGCCGATCTCGTACACCGGCCCAAAAATTGGCGGCCGGCTGGGCATCTGAATCACACGCACCTTTTGGAACCTCTCCTGGGCGGCGAAGGAGACGTCCAACTCGGTTGAGAAATGCTCCTTGCGGATGTCGCAGCCGAGCATGCGAAACATGAAAACCATCAGCGGCCGCTCGATTGGTACGCCGTAAACAACTTGGCCACCAGGCTTTAGGACCCGCTCGATCTCCGCGAAGGCTTTGAATTGCTCGTCCGGCTTCAAATGTTCCAGGATGCTGATGAGCAGGACCGTGTCGAAAAAATTGTCCTCGTAGGGCATCTCCAGC
The DNA here is from genome assembly GCA_049512115.1 of Tepidisphaeraceae bacterium. Taxonomy (GTDB): domain Bacteria; phylum Planctomycetota; class Phycisphaerae; order Tepidisphaerales; family Tepidisphaeraceae; genus PALSA-1353. The sequence goes on from JBEKXM010000459.1 coordinate 3,980, forward strand.
ACGTTCCCCTGGCGAAGCTGGGTCTGGACGTGTCGTGCGGCGAAGGCGGCTTGCACGGTCGAAATGTCGGCGGTCAGGTCCAGCCCGTGAATCTCGCGGTACAGGTCGTTCAGATTCATGAACGTCAGGCCGGTTCCGAAACCGATTTCCAGGATTCGTTCCCCGCCCCG
>JBEKXM010000460.1:0-4139 GCA_049512115.1 Tepidisphaeraceae bacterium
AATCTTGTCGCCGCGCGCAACACTGGAACGTCAGTAGCACAGAGGACACAGAGATGAAGCTGTAAATTCATCGCTTCTCTGTATTACAAAGGTGTCATATCTTGTTAAAAAAACAAGGTACTATTTGCTCCGAACGCAAGTTTGGTTGCGGCCAAGCGAAGCGCGGCCGCGCCAGGCTCTCTGTGGTTTATTTTGCTAGATACTGTAAGGCAGACAACGGGTCAGTGGGCAGGCGATGTCGGCCATGGTCCATTTGACTTCCGGAAAATCCTGCGAAGAATCCGTCAATCTTTCAGGGAGGTTTACTCATGAAGGTTCGTGGATTCGCCGCCAAATCAGCCAAGGGAAGACTTGAGCCGTTTGAATATGAAGCCGGGCCGCTGGGGCTGGAGGACGTCGAGGTTCGGGTGACGCACTGCGGCATCTGTCACAGCGACGTGGCGATGATCGACAACGAGTGGGGATTCTCGAATTATCCGCTGGTTCCGGGCCATGAGGTGATCGGCACGGTCGCCGCCGTGGGCAGCGGGGTGACGCAACTGAAGCCGGGGCAGCGCGTGGGAGTGGGATGGAGTTGCGGGTCGTGCGGATATTGCGAGTGGTGCCGGTCGGGAAAGGAAATGTTCTGCGCCAACGAGAAGGCGACGATCGTCGGCCATCACGGAGGTTTTGCCACTTCAGTGCGGTCGCAGTGGAAATATGTCATCCCCATCCCGGAAGGCTTGGATTCGGCGACGACGGCGCCGCTGCTGTGCGCGGGGACGACGGTCTTCACGCCAATCGTGCATTATGGCGTCACGGCCCAAATGCGGACGGCGGTGGTCGGCGTCGGCGGATTGGGACATCTGGCGGTGCAATATCTCGCGGCCTTCGGCTGTGAAGTTACCGCGATCAGCTCGACTCACAACAAAGACCAGGAATCGCGAAAGTTCGGCGCCAGCCGGCTCATCGCCACCAACAATTCCGATGAATTGGCCAAGGCGAAAGGGTCATTTGATTTCATCCTCTCGACCGTGTCGGCCGATGTGAACTGGCCGGCACTGATCGGCGCCCTGCGCCCGCATGGCCGGCTGGCGATCTGCGGCATTCCCGAATCGGACATCAAGGTGAACGTGATGTCGATCCTCGCGGAAAAATCGGTCTGCGGCGCGCGAAGCGGAAGCCCGTCGGATACGGCACAAATGCTGGACTTCAGCGCCCGCCGCGGAATCAAGGCGATGATCGAGCCGTTTGCCATGAGCGAGGTGAACAAGGCGGTCGATCACGTGCGTGCGGGCAAGGCGAGGTATCGGGCGGTATTGGTGGCCTAACACGAAACCGGCGTCGGATGTACATCCGGAGCCAGGCGCGGTATCTAAGTGCGAAACAACGGGGCGTAGCTCAGCTTGGCAGAGCGTCTGGTTTGGGACCAGAAGGCCGTTGGTTCAAATCCAATCGCCCCGATTTGTAACTTGCCGTTATATGATTAGCGGCACAATTCTCGCGGCCACTCATTAAAGCGCAGCCTCGGTTAAGGAATTTGCGGGAGGGAAGGCCTTCATGACGAGCGTATTCAATTCTGCGGTGACGCTTGCATCAATCGCGGTATATTTCTCCGGCCAAATGGCATTCGCCCAACAGAATCCAACGACCGCCCCGGATGCCGGCGCAGGGGCCAATCTCGCGCTGGTTGCCAGGGCCTCCGCGTCCTACGTTTCCGGGGACCAGACGCTTGCCGCTCTCAACAGCGGCTTCGATCCCCGTAACTCCCGGGATACCAGGCATCGCGCGTACGGCAATTGGCCGCGAATCGGCGTCCAATGGGTCGAATATGATTGGACCCAGCCCATCACCACCAACAAGATCGACGTCTACTGGTTTGCCGATGGCCGGGGAATCAGGCTTCCCGCGCGCTGCCGGCTGAAATACTGGGACGGAAACGACTATGTCCCGGTGAAAGACGCACAGGGCCTGGGCGTCAAGCGGAATCAATACAACACCACCGTGTTCGATGAAATCACCACGTCGAAGCTCAGGCTGGAGTTCGATTCCGCGGCCAACGGTCTGAACTTTTCCACCGGCATTCTCCAATGGAAAGTCTATGACAGCGGAAAGTCACCGCAATTTGCGCCGCTGGTGTCGGCCGGCGTCGATCGCGTCGTCGTCCTGACGGGAAAGACGTTTCTGGAGGGCTCGGTCAAATCCGTAAAAGGCGACGGCGCCGCTCATTTGATGTGGAGCAAGGTCTCCGGTCCCGGCCAGGTGACGTTCGCCGACCCCCACGCTACGGCCACCAGCGCCGGTTTTTCCGAACTGGGGGATTACGTGCTGTCATTGACCGCCGGCAACGCGCCACTGACCGCTTCCGACACCCTGAACGTTCGGGTCGATCCGCCCGCCCCGCACGGCCGCCTGGAACCGGTCTATACCGGGACATATCAGATCAACAGCCGATTCTGGAACGCCAGGATCAAGAACGTCATCGTCAACTGGATTCCCCACTGCTATACGGAACTCTCGGACGTAAACCTGAAGGAAGGCGGCATCAATAACTTCATTCAGGCGGGCAAGAAACTGGCCGGCCAGCCCGCCGGCCGGCACGTCGGCTACCCGTTCTCCAATGCCTATGTCCACAACACGGTTGAAGCAATGTGCCTGGCCCTGATGGTCGATCCCCAGGGCGACCCGGACATCATCAATGCCCAGAACGCAATGCGGGCCAAGCTGGACGAGTGGATTCCCATCATCCTCGGCGCTCAAGAGTCCGACGGATATCTCCAAACCCGCTTCACGCTGGACCCGCGCAATCCTCCCCACTGGAGCTCGCAGACAAGGAGCGAACACGAGGGATATGTCGCCGGTTATTTCATCGAGTCGGCCATCGCCGATTACGAAATGACCCGCGGCAAGGACTTGCGGATGTACAACGCCGCCAAAAGACTGGCGGACTGCTGGTATGACAACATCGGCCCCGCGCCGAAGAAGCCGTGGTATGACGGCCACGAGGAAATGGAACAGGCGCTGGTCCGGTTCGGCAGGTTTGTGAACCGTGTCGAAGGGCCGGGAAAAGGCGGGAAGTACATCGAGCTGGCCAAGTTCCTGATGGATTGCCGCGGCGGCGGGGGGGAATACGACCAGACCTACGCCCCGGTCACCGGGCAATATCAAGCCGTCGGCCATGCGGTCCGCGCCGCCTATCTCTACACCGCCATGACCGATGTAGTGGCCGAGACCTCCGACGTGGACTATCAAAGCGCGGTCAAGTCGATCTGGGATGATCTGATCAACCGGAAATACTACGTCACCGGCGGGATCGGCAGCGGCGAAACCTCCGAAGGATTCGGGGCTGATTATTCGCTTCCCAACGGTTCCTATTGCGAATCCTGCTCCGGTTGCGGCGAGCTTTTCTTCCAATATGAGATGAACCTCGCCTATCACGACGCCAAATACGCCGATCTCTACGAACAAACCCTCTACAACGCGGTGCTCGGCGACCTCGATCTGGAAGGCAAGAACTTTTACTATGCCAACCCGCTCGAATCTCCCGCCGAGGGCGGCGAGCGATACCCCTGGCATGACTGCCCCTGCTGGGTCGGGAACATTCCCAGGACGCTGTTGCAATTGCCCACCTGGATGTATTCCACGAGCGCCGACTCCCTCTACGTCAATCTTTACATTGGCAGCACCGTCACCATCGAGAACGTGGCCGGAACCAATGTCCAGTTGGTTCAGTCCACGGATTACCCCTGGAGCGAGAAGGTTTCGATCGCCGTGAGCCCCGCCACGCGCGCGAGCTTCAGCATCCGCCTTCGTCTGCCCCATCGCGACGTCAGCACTTTGTATACCAGCTCTCCGCAAGCGGATGGCATAAGTTCCATCGCGGTCAACGGTGCGCCGGTCGTCAAGGCGGCGATCGAGCGTGGATATGCGGTCATCACCCGGACCTGGACATCCGGAGACAAGATCGATCTCGTGCTCCCGTTGAGTCCCCAGCGCATCAAGGCGGACGGTCGCGTCGCCGCCGATCGCGGCCGCGTGGCCCTCCGCTACGGCCCGCTGATCTACAACGTCGAGCAGGCGGATCGACCCAATGTCGATCTACCTCTCAAGAGCGATTCTCCCCTGACCAGCCAGTGGATGCCCGATCTTCTGGGCGGGGT
>JBEKXM010000461.1:0-4133 GCA_049512115.1 Tepidisphaeraceae bacterium
AAACTGATGAAATTCATCGCGAGCTTCGTTCAGTCGCCGCCGGCCCTTTTGAGTCAGCCGGTAGATCCGCCGCCGCGGCCCGCGGCGAGGGCTGGCGCTATCCTCCCATTCCCCCTTGACCATTCCCGCCGCCTCCAGACGGTAGAGAGCCGGGTAGAGCGATCCCTCCTTGAGCTTCAGCGCGCCCGAACCCGCTTCCTCCAAACGCCGGAGGATTTCAAACCCATGCGCATCCCCTCGCCGCAATGCGGACAGAACAAGCGCTTCCAAATGCCCGCGGAGAGCGTCACCATTGATCGCTGCCATGTCTTAGTATATAGCCTGTCTATGTAAATAAGTCAAGCCCCATCTTCCCGGCAATTACTACTGATGGGCGTCGTGTCCCCTTCAGTTCAACACCACCAAAAACTTCACGCAAATCGGCGTCGGCACGCTCAGCGTCTGGCCGGTGTAGGACAGCAAGCCCGTGTCCGGATTGACGCGGAAGACCGTGACCGTATCGGTATCCTGGTTGGCGGCGAAGAGGAAACCGCCGGTGGGGTCCAGGGCGAAATCGCGCGGTCCTTTGCCGCGGGTCGATTCGAATCCCACAAGTTTCAACGTCCCGTCGGCGGGATCGACCGCAAAAATCGCGATGTCGTTCGGGCCGCGATTGGAGGCGTACAGGAATCTGCCGTTGGGGTGAATGCGCACCTCCGCCGAGGTGTTGGCGCCCTGGTAATCCGGGGGAAGAGTCGAAATGGTTTGCAGGGTTCCAAGCCGGCCGCGGGCGGCATCCCAGGAATAAACGATCACCGTGCCGCCCATTTCGTTGATGAGGTAGGCGATTTTTCCATTGGGATGGAAGGAGAGATGCCGCGGCCCGGAACCGGGGGGAACGGAAACGGTTGGGGGATCGGCCGGGGATAACGAACGCGACGAGGGGTCGAAGTGATAGATGTACGCTTTATCCACGCCCAGGTCGGGCACCAGCACGAATTTGCCGCTGGGATCGAAGTTGCAGGAATGGGGATACGCATGCCGCTGCCGATCCGGATTGACGCTGGAGCCGGTGTGCTGAAGTATGGCCGAAGGCGGCTGGAGCGAACCGTCCGGATTGATCGGCATCACCGACATGTCGCCGGAATTGTAATTCGCCACGACCGCGCAGGACCCGGCCGGGTCAACGTCGATGTGCGTGGTATCCTGGCCATTGGTGGCCTGCTGATTGAGCAAGCTCAGCGCGCCCGTTTGCCGGTCGATGCGATAGGCGGCGGCGATGGACGCGCGATGATTATCGGACGTGGCGCAGGTATAGAGGAATTTCCCGCTCCGGGTGATGACCTGCCAGCCGGGGTCGTCGATTTGCGCGGCCACACCCTGTTCCGCCAGCGCGCCCGAAGCGGCGTCGAGCCGATAGAGATAAATTCCCTTGCTATTGCCCCCAGGGCGGGTCTTGGTGCCGATGTAAACCCAGAACTGGCTCTGCCCCGCCCCCGGGGTCGGAGGATTGCCCGCCGATGCCGATTTCGCTTGTGCAAACATGAGCAGAATCGTAAGAATCAACCCGCCTTGGATGCAATGGGCTTTTTTCATTTGGCCGGCCTCTATATCTTCTGCAATCCATGAAGCTCTTTGACGTCATAGCGATCCTGCTGACTTTGACGGCGTTGCTGAGCTATTTCAACCACCGCTACATGCGCCTGCACGCCAGCGTCGGCGTCATGCTGATCGCGCTGCTGCTTTCCCTGGCGCTGATCGGACTGGGCGAGTTGGGGCTTGGCATTCGCACCGCCGCCCGCCAATTCCTCCAGCGCATCCAATTTGGCGATGCCCTGCTCACCTGGATGTTGGGCTTTCTGCTCTTTGCCGGCGCGTTGACCGTTGACCTCAACGAACTAAGGCGCCAATGGAAGATTACCACGGTCCTGGCCACGGTGGGAACGGCGGCGTCGATGTTCATCGTCGCGGGACTTGCGCACTGGGGGCTTGCGTTGATCGGAATACCGCTGCCATGGCTCGGTTGCCTGTTGTTCGGCGCGCTGATTTCCCCGACCGACCCGGTGGCGGTGGTGGCGGTGACGCGACAGGCCGGCGCCGGCAAAGCGATCGACACCGTGGTATCGTCGGAAGCGCTGCTGAACGACGGCGTCGGGGTGGTGCTGTTCCTGACGATTCTGCACGCCGCCGCCGCACCCGGCGGAATCACCCTCCTCGGCGTCGGCCGCATGCTGGCCCAGGAGGCGCTCGGCGGGGCCGTCCTGGGGTTCTGCACGGGCTTGTTCATTTATCATCTCCTCAAACAGGCTCGCAATTATCAGGTTGAAGTCCTTCTCACCCTGGCGCTGGTGATGGGGACCTATTCCCTGGCGTCGGCATTGAATATGTCGGCGCCCATCGCCGTCGTCGTGGCCGGACTGTTGATCGGCAACCGCGGCAGATTGTTCCGCATGTCCGAGCAGGTCAACGTCGATCTGGAACGGTTCTGGGAACTGATCGACGAGGTGCTCAACGCGGTCTTGTTCGTTCTGATGGGCGCGGAGGTGCTGGTCATGCCCTATACGCCGCGGCATTTTCTGGCGGCGATCATCGCCATCCCCATCGTTCTGCTGGCGCGAACCGCCACGGTATTGCCTTTCATACCGCGGATCGGCTGGGGAACGGTGTCGATCCTCATCTGGGGCGGCCTTCGCGGCGGTCTGCCCGTGGCCATGGCGCTTTCCCTGCCGGAAGGTCCCCAGCGAGATCTGATCGTCGCCATTACCTACGGCGTCGTCTGCTTCTCGATCCTCGTCCAAGGCACGACGATTCGCAAGCTCGTGCAGCGCACCATCCTGTTTTCCCCGGCCCGGCATATCACATGACAGACCTTTCGGTGCAACAGGCCATCGAGGCGGCGATGAATTGTCATCGCGCCCAAGACCCCGCCGGCGCCGAAGCGTTTTGCCGCCAGGTGCTGGCGAATCAGCCGGAAAATGCCCAGGCCCTGCATCTGCTCGGGCTGATTTGCTCGGATCGCGGCGAGCACGAGAAAGCCCTGAATTGGATGGAGCGGGCCGTCGAGGCCGATCCGCTGGCGGCGGAATACCGCACCAACCAGGGCGTCGTGCTGGAAAGGCTCGGCCGGACCGAGGAGGCGGTCGCGGCGTATCGCCTGGCCCTGGAAATCAGTCCCGATTTGACCGATGCGCGCGTGAACCTGGCAAACGCCCTGAGCAAGCTGGGGCGATGGGACGAAGCGATCGAGGCCTATCGCGCCGCCGCCGATCGCCGGCCCCAAGACGCCGAAATTCACAATGCCCTCGGCGCGGCGCTCTACGGCGGCGGGCAGATCGAACCCGCGCTGGCCGAGTTGGCCACCGCCCTGGAGCTGCGCCCGGAATTTCCCGAGGCGTACAACAACGTCGGCAACGCGCTGGTCTCCAGGGGCGATCTGGATTTGGCCATCGCCGCGTATCGCAAGGCCGTGGCAATCAATCCGGGGCTGACGGACGTGCAAATCAATCTGGCCAATGCGCTCGATCGCAACGGCCAGCGAGACCAAGCGCTGGCGGTCCACCTGCAAGTCGCCAAGGCCCGGCCCGATCATGCCGAGACGCAAATGTCGATCGGCGACGGGTTTTACGAGCTTGGGCGGTGGGACGAGGCGGCCGATGCGTATCGCCGGGCCGTCGAACTGTTGCCACAAGACTTCCATCCGATCGCCTGCCTCGGCCGTGCGCTGCTGGCCAAGCCGGACCTGGACGGCGCGATCGCCGCCTATCGCCAGGTCCTGGAGCTGGATCCCAATTCCGTCGAGGCGGCCAACAACCTCGGCGTCGCCTTCAAGGAGCAGGGATTGATGGATGAAGCGCTGGACTGGTGCGAAAAGGCGATGGAGATTCAGCCGGATAGCGCCGCGGTCCACAGCAATCTGGTGTATCTCCTGTCGTTTCACGCGGGATACGATCCGCCGGAGTTGGCGCGGCAGCAGCGGCTCTGGAACGAAAAACACGCCCGCCCGCTGCGGCATCTCATCCGGCCGCACGGCAACGACCCTGCGCCGGATCGCCGATTGAAGATCGGCTACGTCTCACCCGATTTTCGCCAGCACGTCGTCGGGCAAAATCTGCTGCCGCTGTTGAGCGAGCACGATCACAAGGAATTTAAAATCC
>JBEKXM010000462.1:0-4132 GCA_049512115.1 Tepidisphaeraceae bacterium
TCCAGACCACCGCCCTGGCGCTGTTCAACCGCGTGAACTGGCCCTGGATGCAGCAACCCAGCGGCGTGTTCTACGGCGCTTGGACTCCCGAAAGCGGGTTCTCCGGCGGCTACGGCGACTTCAGCGAAGCCGCCCTGCTCTACCTGCTTGGTTTGGGCTCGCCGACCTATCCCACCTCTGTTGCATCCTGGTATTCCTGGTCGCGGACACCCATGGTGTCGTACTCCGGGTACCAGTTTGTCACCGCCGACGATGCCGCGCTGTTCACAGTGCAGTTTCCCATGGACTGGTTTAACCTTCAGGGCCTGACTGACAAAACGGGGCTGAATTTCTTCCAGAACGCGCAAACGGCAACGCTTGCTCAGCGGCAGTTCATGATTAATCTCAGTTCCACGTACTCCGACTACAGCGCGAATCTTTGGGGGCTGACGCCCTCCGAAGGCGTGAGTGGGTACACGGTTTGGGGCGGCCCACCCGCCAATGGCCCGATCGACGGAACCGTCGTGCCCACCGCACCCGGGGGCAGCCTGGAGTTTGATCCGCGCCTGACGATCAACGTGCTGGAAAACATGAAGCAGACCTACCCATCCGAGTATCAGAAGTACGGTCTCGTGGACGCGTTCAATCCGCTCAAAGGCTGGTCGAGCTCCCTGGTCCTTGGACTGGATCTCGGCCCCACGCTGATCGCCGCCGAGAACTCCCGCTCAAATATGGTGTGGAACAGTTTCATGCAAAATTCCGCGGCCCAGCAGGCCGTGGCGAAGGCATTTCCAGCAACCCCCGTGTGGGCAGTCAATGGCAGCGGCAACTTCAACGTGGCCGCAAACTGGACCACCGGCGCGATCCCCAACGGAATCGGCGCCACCGCCGAATTCCTGGACATCACCCCCCCCGCCCAAACGGTGTACACCAACTCAACCATCACCGAGGGCACACTGCATTTCAATAGTGCCAATGAATATGAACTCACCGGAACCGGATCGCTGACCCTGCAAGCCAGCGGCTCAAACAGCGCGGTTGTCGAAGTCGATCAAGGGACCGTGATACTGGATCTTCCGACGACGCTGGCCAGCAATACGACTTTTAACGTCGCCGCGGGAGCTACGCTAATCATTGGCAATCCGTTGACCATCAATTCCGGCGTCACATTGACTCAGGCCGGAGGCGGCGTCGTGACGTATGAATCGATTATCAGCGTGGTACGCAACGGAAGCGTCGTCTTCGCCGACTCCGCCTATGCCAGCGCGCTTGCTTTGGCGCCTGGGGCAACGGCGTCTCTCACCGGCAACGGCACCGAGCTGGAAGTCGGCAGCCTCTTAAACAGGGGCACGCTTAATTTGCAGAATAACACCCTGTTGATTGATTATGGCAGCTCTTCCGACCCGATCGCGTCGATCAGGGCGGAATTGAGCAGCGGATATGCGGGCGGAACGTGGACCGGCTCGGGCATCATGTCCACCGCGGCACAGAACAAATCTGCGCACTATGGCATCGGCTATGCGGATTCGGCCGATCCGGGTAACCGGGCCGGCTTGGCGTCCGGCCAGATCGAAGTGAAATACACGCTGCTGGGCGACGCCAATCTGGACGGCCTGGTTAACGCCGCCGACTTCACCATCCTGGCGGCGAACTTCAACCAACCCGTCACCGGCTGGGATCAGGGCGACTTTAACTACGACGGCCTGGTCAACGCCGCCGACTTCACCGAGTTGGCGGCCAATTTGGGCCAGCAGTCCGATGCTGCTGCTGCCGTGATGCCCGTCAGCGGGGCCGGGGTTGTCGTCGCGTCGAGGTTGACGGCGACAGTGGCTTTCGCGCCAACGAGCGTTGCGGCGGTCGCATCCTCCACAACCAGCAACCCGGCCGACGCAAATTTGCTGGATCAGAATCAGAGCGATAGCGTTTCGGCCGGGGTGCTCAATCCGGAAGAGAGGGCTGGTCACAAGCTTCGCCAGAGCAATCATCATCCGCGCGTCTAATCGCGGGTGGGGAGCGCGGACAGAGACGAGCATGGCATCTTTCAGCATAAGAGTTTTTAGCGGACTTAAATATGTCGTCTCCGCCGGGCTGATTTTTTCGGCAGCCGCGCTGCTCGCGTTCGGCCCGCGCGCCGGCGAAGAAGTGCCCAAGAATTGCGTTGTGGTGGATTATTGGGAGAAATGGACCGGAGAAGAAGAAGCGGCGATGCGGCAAATTGTGGATGATTTCAACTCCAGCGTGGGCCGCGAAAAGCACATTTTTGTCCGATACCTTTCGACCAGCAGCATTGAACAGAAAACCCTGGTCGCCGCCGCTGCCGGTGTGCCGCCCGACGTGGCGGGACTTTACAACCAGGACATTCCGCAATTCGGCGCAATGAATTCGCTTGAGCCGCTTGAGGACATGGCCGCCGAGCGCGGCATCACCGCGGACAAATATAAAAAGGTGTTTTGGGACGAAGGCCATTACGATGGGCATCTCTATGGACTTGTGAGCACCGCTTATGACTTGGCCCTGTACTACAACAAAAGCATTTTTTCCCAGGGCGCGTCAGCCCTTCGAGCCCGGGGCCTCGACCCCGAACGGGCGCCCGGCACCATCGCGGAATTGGATGAATATGCCCAGGCTCTGGATCGGATCGACCCGTCGGGCCGAATCATTTTGGCTGGTTATATTCCAGCCGAGCCAGGCTGGTACATCAATTACACCTGCATCTGGTTTGGTGGAAGCTGGTGGAATGAGAGGGAGCACAAGTTTACGTTCACCGATCCCGGAGTGCTCCGCGCGTATCACTGGATTAATAGTTATTCCAAACGACTTGGTCCCAAAGCGGTGGCCGAGTTCCGCTCGGGATTCGGGGCCATCGACACACCGACGAATCCATTTTTAGCTCCGACGGTTGCGATGGTGCAGCATGGAACCTTTTTTGCCCGGTTCATTCATCATCTCAAGCCGTCGATGGACGGCCAATGGGCCGCGGCTCCTTTTCCATCGTACGATCCAAAACTGCGTGATGTGACCTACTGCAATTGCGATGTGCTGGTGATCCCGCGCGGATCGAAACATAAACAGGAAGCATTCGAGTTTATCGCCTTTGTTAATCGGCAGGACGAGATGGAGAAATTGGCGAATCTCCATTGCAAAATCTCTCCGCTGGCCAAAGTCAGCGAGGGGTTTCTGGACCATCACAACAACCCGTATATCCGTGTTTTCGACGAGCTGGCGGCAAGCCCCAATGCCCATCCAACCGAGCCGGTTCCAATTCTGCCGGAAATAAACGATGAGTTGAACGATTTTACAGATCGTCTGGCGTTGCAGCAGGTGAGTCCCGAAGAAGGTCTGCGTCAAGTGCAGGAGCGCCTGCAACAGAAATACGACGACTTTATTGCGGACCAGGTCCGGCGAAAGCGGCTGGAGCAATGAACGGAAATTAAGTGCGACTCCGGCGCGCGGCGTCGAATACCATGGCACGATTGCATTCTGAAACTCGGGCGGTGTTGCGGGGCCTGGCCTTTCTCTCTCCGTGGCTGGTTGGTTTTTTTGCTTTCACGCTCGTGCCCATCGCGCTATCGCTCTATTACAGCTTTTGCGATTATTCTCTGCTACAGCCACCGCTGTACAAAGGCCTTACCAATTATCATCTGCTGGTTCATGACGCCGTCTTCTGGAAGGCTTTGGGCAATACGGCCATCTACGCCCTGATGGCACTTCCGCTGGGGATGCTGGTGGCCCTGGGCGTGGCAATGCTGCTGAACGTGAGAATCCGCGGGTTGACGATCTACCGCACGGTGATCTTCCTGCCGTCATTGGTTCCCACGGCCGCGTCAGCGATGCTGTGGCTCTGGCTGTTCAATGCCAAGCTGGGGCTGATCAATGTGGGGCTTGGCGCTATCGGCGTGACGCATCCGCCGGGCTGGTTGACGGACGTTCGATGGTCGATGCCCGCCCTGGTTTTGATGAGCTTCTGGGGAATTGGCAATACGGTGATCATCTATCTTGCGGGACTGCAGGATGTGCCTCGCGAGCTTTACGAAGCGGCCAGCATCGACGGCGCTTCCACTGTGCGAAAAATCTGGCACGTGACGCTGCCGTCCATTTCGCCGGTCATTTTTTTCAACCTCATCATGGGGATCATCGGCACGCTTCAGGTGTT
>JBEKXM010000463.1:0-4131 GCA_049512115.1 Tepidisphaeraceae bacterium
TTGGGGTTTTCCTTGAAGCGGCGGCGTGGGCCGGGACGGTCCTGGCCGTGGCGATAGTGATCGCCATTATCGGCCAGCGGGTGCTGGACCGGGCGCTTCCGCATTGGCTCATGCTGTTGGGGATCGGCTTTATCGCATCCGCGGTCGGCGCGTTGGTTTACAGCCTCATCCGCCGCCCATCGCCCCAGACGGCGGCGATGAAGATCGACCAGGTCCTGGGTTTGAAGGAGAAGTACAGCACGGCGCTTTATGCGCGCCAGTTGAGCGATCCATTCGCGGCGGCGGCGGTCCTCGATGCCGAGCGGGCGGCCAACCAGGTCAGCCTTTACAAGCGTTTCCCGCTGAAGCTCCCGCGGCAGGCAATGACGGCGGCGGCGATGTTTCTGCTGGCGTTTCTGCTGGCTCTGTTCATGCCGACGTTGCACCTGTTTTCCAAACCGGCGCAAGCGCAGAACCGCCAACCCGGCGATGCGGCGCAGCCGTACCATGACGAATACGTGAAGCAGGCCCTGCCGACGATCCTGGCCCCCGCGACGATGCCCAGCGCCAGCGAACAGATTCGCCGCGCCACCGACGACCTCAACAAGGCGATTCACACCGATGAAGGCGATGAGTTGCGGAACCATCGCAGCGTGCTTTCGGCCCTCCAGGATTACAACAAGACGATGGTCGAGGAGATGAAGAGCAACGAGAAGTTCCAGACCGCGATGGACGAACGCAACCAGATGTCGGCGATCTCCAGCGCCAAGGACGACTCCACGCCGATGGGCAAGGCGCAGAATGAGTTGAAGGCGGGCAATCTCGACGCGGCGATCAACGATATTTCCTCGGCCGTGGATAAGTTCGGCAAGATGAGCGCGGCCGACCAGCAGAAGATCGTCAATCAGGCGAAGGACCTGGCAAATGAATTGTCCAAGGCGGCCAACGATCCGAAGGTCGGCCAGAAGATCGCGCAGCAATTGATGCAGATGGGCGCGACGCAATCGCAGGCGCAGCAGATGTCGGCGACGATGCAGCAGGCGGCGCAAGGGAACAAGCAGGCGCAGCAGCAGTTGCAGCAAATGGCCAGGCAGATGGCGCAACAGATGAACAACGGCCAGGGTCCAACGCAACAGCAGCAACAGCAGATTCAGTCGATGATGAGCAAGACGCAGGCGCTGGCGAACAGCCAGGCGCAGGCGCAGGCCTTGTCCAATGCGGCGCAGCAGTTGAGTCTTGCGATGGTCCAGGCGCGTGCGGCGGGATCGCAGCGCCCGTCGTCGCCGGGTCAGCAACCGAGCCAGGGCCCTGCCCAGTCGGGAGGCCAGCCGGGGCCGTCGTCGAACCAGGGATTGGCGCAAGCGCAGCAGCAGATGCAGCAGCAGATGCAGCAGATGCAGGCGAACGCCAAGGACGCGCAGGCGATGCAGGCGGCGGCGAACGCCGCGGCCCAGGCGGCGGCGGATGCGGCGGCGGGGCTGAACGGACCCAACGGCGGCGATTCCGGCGGTCCGGACGCCAACGGCGGAACCGGGCAGAATCAACCCCCTCCCAATGGTAAGCCGGGCGGCGTGAATCCCGGCTGGGGCCCCACTCCCGGCAAAGGCGGCGCCAGGATGGGCATTGCCATGGCCCCGGCCACGTTCAAGCAGGAACTCGATCCCTCCCGGGACAACGAGCACGGCCGGATTCTGGCCAGCCGATACGTCAAAGCGGGGATCGATCCGGGCAAATCCACAGCCGGTCTGCGCGACGTCGCCGCCAGCGCGCAGAAAGACTCGCCGGACGAGATCGATCAGGACCACGTTCCCCGCGAGGCCCAGGAAGCGGAGAAGGAGTATTTCAGCGCGATGCAACAGCAGGATGGACAGTGATGATCATTTGTCATTCGTCATTCGTCATTCGTCATTTGTCATTTGTCATTCGGATTTGATTCGTCATTCGGGTTTCGGATTTCGGATTTTCGTCCACAGCAATCGCCGGTGATCGTTAAATGATCCTCTCGACCCTTCCACTCGCGTACGTCACGTTGCGGCTGGATCAGTTCTCGCCGTGGATCGCGCTGGGGCTGTTCGCGGGTTTGGGGGCGATCATTGTTCTACTGGGAATCCGTTCGCTGGCCGGGCTGGGACCGGCGCGGAAATGGGTCGCCATCGGCGTCCGCCTGGCCGTGCTTCTGTTGCTGATCCTGATCCTGGGCGACGTCAAATTGGTCCGCAAGAACACGGATGTCGAGCTGATGATCGTGCGCGACATCAGCCAATCCACCGGGTTGGTCAGCGATTTCCCCGGGAAGTTCCTCCAGTCTTCGCTGGATGATTACCTCGTGACGGCGACGAAGAACCAAAGCAGCCCGTCGCGACGGGACGGCGACCGGGTTGGGGAAATCAGCTTCAACGAGCATGCCTACATCGACGCGATCCCCAGCCCCAATTTGTCGCTGGAGGCGCGGGCGGTGCGCGGCGCTGGAACCGGCACCGATGTGGCCGGGGCGCTCCAGCTTGGATTGGCGTCGCTCAGCAACAGTTCGCTGCATCGGATGCTGCTGATCTGGGACGGCAACGCCACGGCCGGCGATCTGGGCGCCGCCCTGGCCAACGCGTCCAGCCAGCACGTTCCCATCGACGTCATGCCGCTTCAGTACGACGTCCAGCATGAAGTCATGATGGACAAATTTATCGCCCCCACCCGCCGGCAGGAGGGGCAACCGTTCAGCATCGACGTGTACCTCGACAACAAGAACGACCAGAACGTGCAAGGCGACATGTCGGTGACGGACAACGGAAAGCTGATCCCGCTGCGCGACGGCCAAACGACGCAGCGGATCGTCCTGAAACCCGGGCCCAACGTCGAGCGCATTCAGCTTCCGGCACAAACCGTCGGCGTACATCAATTCCACGCGACGATTGCCAACATCGACCGCGGAGGCTCTGCCTCCGACAACG
This sequence comes from Tepidisphaeraceae bacterium, assembly GCA_049512115.1. Classification (GTDB taxonomy): domain Bacteria; phylum Planctomycetota; class Phycisphaerae; order Tepidisphaerales; family Tepidisphaeraceae; genus PALSA-1353. The sequence continues at coordinate 2,925 of JBEKXM010000463.1, forward strand.
TTACCGCGTCGGTCGGTACGGATTCGGCGCCCGTGGCGTCGCAGCTGGACAACAAATCCGCCGATTCCTTCACGTTTGTCCAGGGCAAGGGACGCGTGCTGCTGGTGGACAACACCGATCCGAGCCATTCGGTCGATTCGGCGAGGTCTCTACGCGAGGCGCTGGCCAACGAGAAGATCAACCTCGTCTCGATCACGCCCGAGCAGTTTCCGAACAATCCGATCGAGCTTCAGGCGTATGATGCGGTGATCCTGGCGAACGTGCCGCGGGGCGTCGGCGGGCTGAACGACGCGCAGGAGTCGATGCTGGCTGAATACGTGCACGACACGGGGGGCGGGCTGGTGATGATCGGCGGCCCCGACACGTTCGGGGCCGGGGGCTGGGAAGGCTCGCGCCTGGAGCAGGAATTGCCCGTGAACATGGAAGTGCCGGCGCAACGCCAGATTCCCAAGGGCGCCCTGGTGCTTATCATGGACCCCGCCGAAGCGCCCGACGGCAATTATTGGGGCGAACAGTGCGCCATCAAGGCGATGGAAGCGCTGTCGTCGCAGGATGAAGTGGGCGTCATCACGTATGCGTATTCCACCGGGCCGGGATGCCGATGGGACGCGCCGCTGGCGGTCAAAGGCGATGGCAGCAAGGTGATGACGGCGATTCAGAACTGGGAACTGGGCGACATGCCCAGCTTCGAGGAATCCATCACGCTGGCGCTGGACGGGAAGGATGCCAATCCCGGCCTGCTGGCGTCCAACGCGCGGGCCAAACATATCGTCATCATCACGGACGACGATCCGCAGATGCCTTCCGGCGGCACGATCCAGCGTTTGGTAGACAACAAGATCAGCGTTTCGACGATCACGGTCTATCCGCACCAGCCGGGAAACGTCGCGCCGGGAATTCGGGAGCTGGCAAAGACGACCGGGGGGAAGTCGTACGGCCCGTTCGAGGGCAACCTCGCCCCCCTGCCGCAGATATTCATCAAGGAAGCCACCGTCGTGAAGCGCAGCATCGTGCAGGAGGATCCTCAGGGCATTTCGGTGACTCTAGCGGCAACGAGCAGCGATCTGGTCAAAGGCATCACGCCGGGCCCCATGCCGCCGTTGTATGGATATGACCTGACCGGCCGGAAAGACAATCCGCTGATCGAGGTTCCGATGACCGCCGGGCCGAAACGCGATCCGGTGCTTGCCGCCTGGCAGGCCGGCCT
>JBEKXM010000464.1:0-4118 GCA_049512115.1 Tepidisphaeraceae bacterium
AGGATTGGCGCTACTACACCCTCAGTTTCCCCGTGGCACGGTTTCAGAATCTCTCCTGGGCTCAGATACTCTCGGAGATGGACGAGTCCTGGCGATGGTTCTACTCGCCGTGGCGGATCCTCCACAGGGTCATCGGCGGCCTCAGCCGTTGGCGAAGCCCCCTCACCATGCTCGTCGCCAACCTGTCCTACCGGCGCAATTACCGCGCCGACCGGAAAAAGCTGGGAGACCTTGACCTATCGCAAGGGGCGGCATGGAGCGGTTGAGAATTTAACTTGCTTTATCTGGTTGAGATAGCTATAATTAAATGTTAGTGGAGCTTTAAACGAATCGGCTCCCGGCAGAAAATCGTGGCTCTCGGATGACTAAATAAAGGGTAGCTCGGCCAACGGCCGCGAGACTCGTTAGTGAGTAAGCCGACGCAATTGAATCCCGAAACCTCGGGATTCGGTTGCGCCGGCTTTTTTGTTTCTCGAAGCATGAAATGTCAGCCCTGGACGGATTTTGTGGAACAGCATGAACCTTTTCGACTCCATATTCGGCCGGCGGAAGGAATTCTACGTCGGCGTTCTCGTTCTGGCGGCGATGTTCGCCGCGGCGTTGATTGTACTTAGGTTTATTTTTCGGTGAACCGAGCGGTCGCTCATAACAACGGAGGATCCGTCATGTTGGTCTTATCGAGAAGGAACTCGGAATCAGTGGTCGTCGGAGACCCGGGAGGCCGCGCGGAGGAAATGCTCAAAGTCACCGTGCTTGAGATTGGCAGGGGCAAGGTGCGGTTGGGCTTCGAGGTTGCCAACGACATTCCTGTCAATCGTTGGGAAGTGTGGCAGCGAATTCGAGCCAGCGCCCGGCCCGAGGGCCTGCAAACAGACCTCGCGCCGCCCGTTGCGCTATGAATCGCTGCGCGCGGTCAAACCGAGCCGCTACAGGCAGACAGGATTGCAGGGGGAGTCAGAACCGGAGCCAACAGTGTCTATTTCAATGGAACGCTTTGGATCGTATGAGCAATTATCGGAGTCCCGCGTATCGAGCGGATTGCGAGGCTCGGCGTTTCCCTATCGGCTGCAGTGCCGCGCGTGCGGCTTTGAGCCCGTTGATGCGGTCATTGGTCCGCCACGTTGCCCGAAGTGCCATGGTTCTGCCTGGGAACGAGTCGCGTTTCCACGAAACCTGCTGATGAACGCCGACCGACGCGCCAACAACAGTCCGCTATTGCGATCGTCGTTCGCAACAGCGGATGCAATCTGAACCGATGCGCGGAATTTGAAGTTCTCTTTCTCAATTGGAGCGGGATATGAGTATGCAACGTATTTTCGGAATCGTCCTGCTGGTGGTCGGAGTCATTCTGCTGATCGTCGGTATGAACGCATCCCATTCGGCGGCAGACCAACTAAGCAATACCTTCACCGGGCGATTCACCCACGAGACCGCCTGGTACATCTTCGGCGGCGGCGCGGCGGCCCTCTTCGGGCTGCTTCTGGTCCTGGTCGGCGCGCAAGGCAAAAACGCCTGACGGCCTGCCTTACGCCGCTTGGAGTGAAGATGCTAACGCACGGAGGCCGAAAGGACCTACGGCAACAATAGAAAAATGACGCGACGAAACACTTGAAAAAGCTTGAGTTGCCGCATCGGTATGCGGCAACACGAATCATTGCGAAGCATTGTGCCGACGCCCAAACACTTTCACGGCGACGGCGCTTTTTGAAAGGACCTCCTATGAAATTGGCAATTTTTGCATTGAGCGCACTGGGCGCAGGCATTGTTCTTCCGAATCTGACCGCCTGCTCGACGGAATCACCCGGCGCCACGCAAACCTTGGGCGTTTACTCGACGAATGTTGACGCTGCGCCCGACAAGGTGACGACTGCGGCCCAGAAAGCCGCCGACGATCTGAAACTCACGGACATCCTTGGCAACGGCACGAAGGTCGACGGCAAGGTGACCGCCAAGGACGCGCAAGGCGACGTGGTGACCATCGACATCGAACAGGCCGGCGAGAACGTCAGCAAGGTGACGATCCATGTCGGCACAACTGGCGACGAAGCCCTCAGCAAGCAGTTGATCGATCGAATCAAAAGCCATCTGTCCTGGCTATGAGCGAGGATATCGAGGCGGCCACCTGTGCCGTCCTGACGATTCTTAGATATCCAAAGGATATCTAAAGGAGCTTTATGGGATTGATACTACTAATTCTCGTGATCCTTCTTATTTTCGGCGGACTGCCCAGATGGGGCTACAGCCGCAATTGGGGTTATGGCCCAAGCGGAGGCTTGGGAGTTGTATTGCTCATTGTGGTCATCCTGATGCTCATGGGACGGCTGTAACAGCGCCTCGGCAACGGCGGCCAAGCTCATCTGTGGAATCCCGGCGGTATGTCGCTTGCCGTCGTTGCCCCGGAAGAACCTGTCCTTTTTCCCAGTAGGACGATGGCCGCTATACCGAGGTTGCCGGCGCTCTGGAGATCAGACATGAGACGAACCAAACCAAGCGTGATGATGCTGATAGCTCCGATGGCTATGACCCTGCTGATGAGTTTGCCCGGTTGCATCGGAGGCTTTGGCTATGTCGACGTGGGTCCCCCCGAGTGGGATGGCGTGGTCGTTGTCGACGGAGGACACGACCGAGGACACGACCGCGACTATCACCCCCAAGCGTTTCACAACGAGGGCGGCCCCCGGCCCGTGGCCGCAGAAAGAGACAGAGGAAGGGCATCGCTGGGACCGCGCGCGGGTGGAGGCGGGCATGCGCCTTCGGGCGGCGGTCGTAGATGATCGCAGCACGGCATTGATCGGCACGGCTTGGAACACCGGATCAGTCGAACAACGATCGCGAGAAGAAATCTATGAAAACCGGAACGCGCAGAAATGTCGGATGGATTGCCGCCGGATTCCTGGCAGGCGCGGCCTTGTTGCTGACAAACGGCTGCAATAGCACCACGACTTCGCCGCCGGCCGCAACGTCAGCGCAGATTTCAGGCACGCCGGGCGAGGGCCAACCCTTATTCGCCAGCGATGATGAGGCGCTCAACGCGATGCTTGCGGCCGTTAAGGCCCAGGACCATGAACAAGTGCATCTCATCCTGGGTCCGGCATGGAGGGAACTGGTCTCCGGCGACAAGGTCGAGGACGCCAATGCGTTCAATGAATTCGCCCGCCGCGCCGCCGAGCGCACGCGGCTTCAGAAGCAAGATGACACGACGTCAATCATCTACGTCGGCAATGATGATTGGCCGCTTCCGATTCCCCTGACGAAAACGCCCGATGGGAAATGGTTCTTTGACACCGAAGCGGGCAAAACGGAGATCCTGGCTCGCCGGATCGGTGAAAACGAACTGGACACGATCGACACGTGCCGCGCGTACGTGCAGGCGCAGCGGGAATATGCCACCATGGATCGCGACGGTAGCGGCGTGCTCAAATACGCCCAGAGAATCCTAAGCACGCCGGGAAAGATGGACGGCTTATACTGGAGCGCAGCCCCCGGCCAGGAACAAAGCCCATTCGGCCACTTGTTCGCCGCGGCGGCAACGGAAGGCTATGAGCAGTCCACGGGCCATCCGCACCAGCCTTATCATGGATATCACTTTCGCGTGTTGAAGCGACAAGGCGCGGCGGCGCCGGGCGGCAAGTACGACTATGTGATCAACGGAAACATGATCGCCGGCTTCGCGCTGGTAGCCTTCCCCGCGGACTACGAATCATCGGGAATCATGACCTTCATCGTAAACCAGCAAGGGCATGTTTACCAAAAGGATTTGGGCCCGGATACCAAAGCGATCGCGCGGCAGATGACCGAGTACAACCCCGACGATAGCTGGACCCTGGTGAAAGATTGACCGTGGACTTTGGCGGCATTCCGATGCTCATGGGACGGTTGTAACAGGTTCTCAGCATAGATGGCCGTTTATCGTGAAATGACTCTTCTCTTTTTGGAGTGAATGATGAATCAAAGAAACGATCAAACAGTTGCACACCAGGCAGCGGATGTCGTGGACTGTCGCGGGGCGCGCCAAAACCGGCCAGCGCGGGGCGCTCAAAACCGGCCAGTGCTGTGACGCATATACCTCATCCGTTTGGTTCCTTGCAACTTTCCATTGAGTTATTGGCCTTACATCA
>JBEKXM010000465.1:0-4118 GCA_049512115.1 Tepidisphaeraceae bacterium
CGAAGGCGGCGACTCGATTTTCCTTTCGCTTGCAGAAGGCGGTTGCGAACGTAAACAGGACAGCCAACGGTTCGAGCATCGGCAGGGCCTGATTATATTCGAGCCAGCAATGCCGATCGGCACAAAAACCATAACCGATAAGAATCTTCTGTCTTGCAGTGTCGCTGATTGTGTCAAGCACCCGGTGCAACAGCGAAGCATTGAACATCGCTTGACTCCGCCGGTTTTCCATCCGACCATTGCTTAGCCTCATATTAAGGAGAATCCGCCGTGATGAAGCTTTGCGGTTTTGCCGATGAAATTGCCCCGGAACTCGACGAGCAGATCAAATGCTGCAAGGAGAACGGGGTCACCCATTTCGAATTGCGCGGAGTCTGGGGGAAAAACGTCCTCGATTTCGATAAATCCGTCCGAATCGAGATCAAGGCCAAGCTCAAGGCCAACGGCCTGGCCGTCGCCTGCATCGGCTCGCCCATCGGCAAGGTGAAGATCACCGAGCCATGGGAAAGGCATTTCGCGCGGTTCAAGATCGCGGTGGATTCCGCGGAATTTTTCGATGCCCCGCTCATACGGATTTTCAGCTACTACCCGCCCCAGGAAGGCCAGGACGTTCACAAGCATCGCGACGAGGTCATTCGCCGGATGCGCCTCAAGGCGGATTACGTCAAGACCCGCAACGTCACGCTGGTGCACGAAAACGAGAAGGGCATCTACGGCGACACGGGAAAGTATTGCCTGGATCTTCTGAAATCGGTCGATTCGCCGAAGTTTCGCGCCGCTTTCGATTTCGGAAACCTGGTGCAGGTCGGCGAGAATCCTCTGGTCGCCTGGCCTTTGCTCAAGCCCTATACGATCCACATCCACATCAAGGACGTGATCGGCAAGGAGGACCGCGCCGTCCCGGCCGGGCACGGCGACGGGCACCTCGAAGAAATCCTGCTGGACCTGAAAAAGAGCGGCTATAGCGGTTTCCTCAGCCTTGAGCCCCATCTCAAGGCCGCCGAACAATTCAGCGGATTCAGCGGCCCGGCTCTGTTCAAAATGGCCGCCGATGCCCTGAAGACGATGTGCAAAAAGATCGGAATTGAACTGGCGACCGCGTAACTGAGAGCGCCCAACAAAATGAACCACAGAGAGCACAGAGGGCACAGAGAGCACAGAGATAAAACTGTAAATTCAGTATTGCTCGGTGTCCTCTGTGCTCTCTGTGATCTCTGTGTCAGTCTTTCTTTTAGGGGATCTAAAGATCGTCCAAACCGGAGCACGTGAATCCGACCCGGACGGGCGCGGATCTACGGAAGGAATGGGATCGGCCGTCGTATCTGAATCGAGCAAACCCTCGGGGCCAGAAGCGCCCCAGCGGCCACCGGAATTGTTGGGGGTGCGATTGCCGGATCGCCTGCTGGTGCCCCTCGGCGTCGCCAGCGCCGGTGAAGTAAAGGTCAAACCGCCCGGCACGCCGATACGGCGCGGCCAGCCGCTGGTCGATCAACCCGCCGAGTCATCACACGTCCCCCTGGCCCCGGCCGATGGAATACTGGGAGTTGTCCGCCCCATCCGCCTAACCACGGGCCGCCCCGCCGCCGCGGTGGAGTTGACGGTTTCGCACCAATCCCCGCAAGAAATCCGCCCTGGGTCAGCTCCCGACAACGATTCCTTTTCGCTGGTTGCATGGCTGGAGCGGATTCGCGCCGCCGGCGTCTGGGCCGACCGGCACGCCAGCCCCGACCTGATCGGCCAACTGAACCAGGTCGTCGCCCGACCCATCGACACGCTGATCTGCACGATACTGGACAGCGATGCCAGCCTCCGGCTCAGCGCCGCCATCGCCGCATCCTACGCCGACCTCATCACTGCCGGAGCAACGCTGCTGTCGAGGATCACCGGCGCTCGCCGAGCTCTCCTGGCGGTGGAGTCATCCCCGAGCACGGATTGGTTGACGCCGCTGGGGCAATCGGTCCTGGCAACCAAGCTCCAGATCGTCGATCTGGCCAACGACTATCCGCAATCCGATCCCACGCTGATGGTCTACAGCCTGACGCATCGCCGGCTGCGGCCGGGAAATCTTCCCACCACGCGCGGCGTGCTGGTGCTGGACGCTGCTGCCGCCATGGCCGTCGGAAACGCCGCCAACCGCGATGAACCCATGCTCACCGTTCCGGTGGCCGTTCACCACCACACGCGGCGGCAATCCCATTTTCTCCAAGTCCCAGTCGGAACCACCGTGCAGCACGTTCTAAAAGAGCTGTCAATCCGATCCGAGGAAACCATTCTTCGCGGCGGCGATCTGCTGCGCGATCTGCGTCTGCGTCCCGACGCCGTCATCGCCGGCGGTGAATTGACGATTCACGTCACCCCCCCCGAAATCACGGTCATTCCCGAGCCGTGCATTCGCTGCGCCTGGTGCGTCGCGGCCTGCCCCACGCTGGTCAATCCCGCCCTGTTGCTGGATGCCGCCCAGCGCCGCGACGCCAAGATCGCCGAGCGAGCCGGCATCGGAGCCTGCATCGAATGCGGCGTGTGCGCACATGTGTGTCCGTCGGAACTGCCATTGCTTGAAGCGATTCGGGAAATTCGAATGAAGAAGTTGTGAGTTGCGAGTTGCGAGTTGCAAGTCGATGGCCTTCTTTCCTCTGCTCGCAACTCGCAACTCGCAACTCTGCCCCCGTTTGGCATTTTCCCTCCCCCACCGTACCTTCATCTCATGCCCGAGGCGTCCACCCTTCGACGGCTCGATCCGGCGGCTTCTCCGCTGCACAGCGGAATCCGCGTGCCGACCTTCCTCATGCTGCAAATCCTGGCGACGCTCTTTCCGCTGGCCGCTGGATTCGCGCTCTTCGGCTGGCGGGCCGTCGGCTCCGCCGCGATGGTCGTCCTCAGCGCCCTGGGCGCCCTGGCCATCCTCCGCCTGATCGGCTGGCGCGGACGCCAAGTCCGAACCTGGCATTGCCTTTGGCTGTCGATCATCGTCGCACTGATGCTTCCGCCGCATCTGTTCACCCGCCCGCCCATGAGCGGTCAGGTCGTCTGGCCTATTCTCCCCGCCGCCGGGATCACCCTGGCGATTTTGATCTGGCTGCTCGGCGGCCTCGGCACCCAGCGCGTTCCCCCATCGGTGGTCACGATCCTGCTCTTGTTCGTCCTCTTTCACGAACTGCTCGCTCCGCGATACGTCTTGCGGCCGGATCGCCTTTTCGTGGGGGATTTGCTCAATTCCGACCCGTCCCCCGAGCAGTTATCCGATCAGAGCCCCTGGTACGACCGCACCCCGCCCACGGGATATGATGCCCTCCGCCGCGAGCCGGTCGGCGACCGGCTCCTGGCCTATACCTCTTCCCAGCAACGCCCCGAACGCGCCAGCCTCACCGTCCAAATGCTCATCCGCGACCGCATGCCCCCGCTGGAAAACCTTATCGTCGGCGGCCAAAGCAGCACCATCGGCAACGCTTGCGCCATCGCCGTCATCGCCGGCGGCTTGTTCCTTCTCTATCAGGGCCTGATCGACTTCCGCATCCCCCTGCTCGGCACGTTGTCCGCCATGGCCGCCATGCTCACCCTTCCCATCCCCGTCTACATCACCGAGGCCGGCGCCCAGTGGCGATGGTTCGCCTTCCGCCCCCACTATCTCGGCTGGCCAACCGCACTGACTTTCGTCAACTACGAAGTTTTCGCCTCGCCGCTGCTATTCACTCTCTTTTTTCTCGCCACCGCTCCCGGCCTGCGCCCCATCACCCGCCGCGGCCGCGCCATCTTCGCCATCCTCCTCGGCATACTCTCAGCGGTATTTCAGCTCTACGCCTCGGTGATGATCGGCCCCTACATCGCGCTCCTGGCGACGGTCCTGCTGACGCCGACGCTCGACCGCGCCATCCGCCCCCGAACGCTGGTATAAGAATCCCCCGTGTCGCCGGCGAACTTGCTGGCCGTATTCATCCAAATCTCGGCGCAAAGACAAAACTATTTCATCATGACGCGCCACCGACAGTTCGTTCGTGGATGAGTTTGAACTTCCCAACAGAGCCGGGCCGTCCCGGCCCGCACCGGGGGCGAGACACCCCGGCTCTGAACAGCCAAAGGGGATCATAAGCCAATTGTCACCCCCCCCCCCCCCCCCGAGA
>JBEKXM010000466.1:0-4108 GCA_049512115.1 Tepidisphaeraceae bacterium
GCTGGCGTAAGCCGTCGCCCTCGAACAGGCTCAACCGCATAAACCTCACTTAGGCACCGCTTGGGAGGCAGACGGCTGCAATAACCCCTTTTTTCGCTAATCCTTTGCCATTTTTTCATTGTTTGTAACGGGAAATGAGTTATGTTTTCGTCGGCGCCGGGGAACGCTCGAAGGTTTGAGTGCGAGGAGAGAACGAGATGTCTGCCAACCGACGCGGCGGCAAAATCTGTATCAACCGCCGCATTGGGGCACTGGCCGGCGCCACCGCCGTTGCGGCCGTTTGGACATACACATCTCGCGCCGCGACGATCCGCGACGATACGAGCGATTCCAACTACACCAGCCTCGGCGCCGAATCTCAGTACGCCGCGTCGGGTTTCGTTTACGTGAATATTGGCGGCAATGAGGTGATCGAGGCTTCTGGGACGCTGATCGCCCCTGATTGGGTTTTGACCGCCGCGCACGTCGTTACCGCGAATACGTCCGGGACGCCAAGCTATTCGCCATCGCAGATAACCTTTGGCCAAGGCTCCACCGCCGCATATCCCGGGGCCAGTTCCGTCGCCGCGGTCTATGTGGAATCCGGCTGGTCATACGACCTGACTCAAGGCAACGATCTGGCCCTGATTCAATTGAGCACGCCTATCAGCAGCGTGACGCCGGCAACGCTTTACACCAGCTCCCTCGGAACGGAATTGGCGCAAACGGCGACCATTGTGGGATATGGAACAACTGGGACCGGTCTGACCGGCAATACCGGCGCTTACGGCACCCGGCGGGCAATTCAGAACGTCGTCGACGCGTTCGGCGGCGACATCACGACCGGCGGACCGCCCAGCTTCAAACAAACTTCGTTTGCAAACTACAGCTCCAACTACATGCTCACCGACTTCGACCAGCCGAACAACGCTTCCGTGAGCGTCATGGGCGGGACCACGCCGCTGGCTTTGGAAGGCGCCTCCACTCAAGGCGACAGCGGCGGCGGATTATTCCTGACCGAGGGCAGCGCCACCTACCTCGCCGGCGTCACCGATTCGGTCGGCGGACCCTCCACCGGAAGCGGCAGCACTTTGGTGGACGGATATTACGGCGATTACAACCTCTACACGCGCGTTGACGTCAGCAGTTCGATGAATTTCATCGACTCGGCCCTGGACACTACGCTCACCTGGAACAACGCTGGCGCCGGCTCCCCCACCAACGGCCAGACGTGGGATACCACTAACAACAACTGGAACAACGGAATCGGCGCCGCCGCTTACGCCACCGGCGCCCAGGTGACCTTCAACGACACCAACAACAACCACTATGCGGTGACGCTCAATACCACCGTCAGCCCCGGATCGGTGACCGTCAATAACAGTTCCAACAACTACTCCATCACCGGCACCGGAAAAATCGTCGATGCCGGGGCATTCTTAAAATCCGGCAGCGATACGTTGACGCTCGGCGCCGCCCTGACCGCCGGCAGCGTCACCATCTCCAACGGAACCGTCAAACTGGCAACCAACCTCACCTTGGGCAGCGGCGCCGTCACCAGCAACGTCAATCTCACCTCCTTATCGATCAGCGGCGCCGGCGTATTGGATGTGAACAATAACCACATCATCATCGACTACAGCACAAGCGATCCGATTTCCACGATCGCCGGCTACATCAAGTCCGGCTACAACGGCGGCCACTGGAACGGCCCGGGCATCATGTCCACCGCGGCGCGAACGACCACCAACGGCCTGTCCTATGGGCTGGGCTACGCCGACGGGGTGGACGGCACCGTCTCCGGCCTGTCGTCCGGCCAGATCGAAGTCAAGTACACGCTGCTCGGCGACGCCAATCTTGACAGCCTGGTCAACGCGGCCGACTTCACCATCCTGGCGGCGAACTTCAACCAGCCGGTCACCGGCTGGGACCAGGGCGATTTCAACTACGACGGCTTGGTCAACGCCGCCGACTTCACCGACTTGGCGGCGAACTTCAACCAGAGCGTCAGCGGCGCAGCCTCGGGCGGCGACGTTGCGGCGCTAGACGCCTTTGCGGCGGCAAACGGCATCAGCCTTGCGAATGTTCCCGAACCGGGATCGTTGAGTCTGTTAGTGTTCGGCTCGGTCGGCACACTGGCTCGCCGACGTCGCCATAAACGATCGTGACTGCGTTCGATTTTCTTCCCTTTCGCCGAGGCCCCAGCACACTCCCGCCGATTCGCGGCAACCGCGCGTCCTCGTGCTATCCCCCGAATAGCTGACAGCTCAGTAGCCGACAGGCCAAGCGTGCCCATTTGGCAAAATCCCCTGCGGCGATTTGCCACGTCATTCACAAAAACATAGGTAATTCCCCGATAGACAAATCGACGGAGTGTTGGATCATAACAGCCGAGTGGGAGCAGGGTAGTTTCAGCTCATTTTTCCACAACCGAGCTTTGGCATTTGGTCGGGCGAACCATACGGCCGAGTAATTCTCGCGTTAATCGCCGAAACCCGAAAAATGCCGTTTACTTGGCATCAGGATCTTCTTTTGCAGGAATCATGAAATCCGGGAAAAGTCGCGGCGTCAATTGAGGCAAGTTTTTTGGTCAAATCGTTTCAGATTGAACGGCGAGTTCGCGCCGATTGAAGTGCTCTGCCAAGCGGAGGCAGAGGAGGGTTCCCATCATGTTGATGGGGAGACAGTGTTGGGGACACCGGGCAAAGGAGGTCAATCATGGAAGCGGTAAAGGGTCGCATCACTTCTAAACTCCTGAAAAGCGAGGACACCGTGAGAGAAAATGCAAGAAAACGTCGACGTATCGGCTTGCTGGGAATGGCGGCGGCATCAGCCGTTTGTCTGCAAATGAACCATCGCGCGCTGGGCGCGACGGAAACCTGGACCGCCGCCAGCGGCAATTGGAGCACTGCCAGCAATTGGAATAGCGGCTCAGGGCCCGTGCCTGGTGCGGGAGACACTGTTGACATCACCAATGCCGACGGCACCAGCCGCACCATCGCCTATAATTACTCCGGCCCGGCAATCACCCTGGGGTACCTGACGATCGACAACGACGGCGCCGGCACCAATACACTTTCGATGACCAGCGCCGGCACGGCTCTCAGCGCTGCGATTGAAGAGCTCGGCAATTCTAATTCCTCTGTCTTTCCAGGTTGGGGCGTGCTGATTCAATCGGCCGGCTCCAATACTCTGACGAACTCCCTTTATCTCGGCTACGGTGCCGCGGATGCGGGGTTTTACACCCTCAGCGGTACCGGCAGCCTGACGACAACGTACAACGGTTTTTTGAAACCAGGTAACGAATACCTGGGCTGGAGCGGCACGGGAAGCTTCAACCAGACGGGCGGCTCGAACACAGTGGGGGGCGCTCTCTGGCTCGGTTTCTCGACTGGCAGTTCTGGCACCTACAACCTCAGCGGAACCGGTTCACTCTCGGCCACCGGCAACGCCATCGTCGGCGGCTCCGACTCAGGGGGCGGCGGTACGGGACTGTTAACCGTCAGCAGCGCCGCACAGCTCACAGTCGCCGGCACTTTGACGGTTAACAGCAGCGGCCGAGTAAACATCAACGGCGGCACTAGCAAAGTTGGCAGCCTTTCGATCGCCACGGGCGGCGTCGTCAACGTCAACGATGCTCTGTTCATCAACTATGGCAGTGGCGCCGATCCCATTGCGACGATCGCCAGCTACATCGAGTCCGGCTACAACGGCGGCCACTGGAACGGCCCGGGCATCATTTCCACGACGGCCCAAACGCCGACCAATGGCCTTCGTTACGCCGTCGGCTATGCCGATGGCAAAGACGGCAAGGTCTCCGGCTTGTCCTCCGGCCAGATCGAAGTGAAATACACCCTGCTCGCCGACGCAAACCTTGACAGCCTGGTCAATGCCGCCGACTTCACCATCCTGGCGGCGAACTTCAACCAGCTGGCCACCGGCTGGGACCAGGGCGATTTCAATTACGACGGCATCGTCAACGCCGCCGACTTCACCGACTTGGCGGCGAACTTCAACCAGGCCGCCAGCGGCGCGGCCTCGGCCGGCGATGTTGCGGCGCTGGACGCCTTCGCCGCGGCCAACGGATTATTGGCGGACGTGCCGGAGCCGGCATCGTTGGCGCTGTTCG
>JBEKXM010000467.1:0-4094 GCA_049512115.1 Tepidisphaeraceae bacterium
CGGAATCAGCCGGTCGGGACGTTGCGTCTTTCGATTGCCGGCGAGCACAATCTGATGAACGCGACTATGGCGGCCGCGGCGTGCGCAGCGTGCGGAGTCCCCCCCGCCGACGCCATCGACGCCCTTGGGCGATTCGAAGGCGTCGATCGCCGCATGACCGTCATGGGACGATATCACGGCGCGACCGTGGTGGACGACTATGGGCATCACCCCACGGAAATCCGCACCACGCTCAAGGCCCTTCGCCAGCGCTTCGATCCGCGCCGGTTGATCTGCGTCTTCCAGCCGCATCAACACAGCCGGACACGTTCCCTCATGGAGGACTTCGCCGCCAGTTTCGTCCTGGCCGATGAAACCATCGTGCCCGACATCTATTTTGTGCGCGACAGCGAATCCGAGCGCCAGCGCGTCACCGCCGCCGATCTCGTCGAACGCGTCCGCGCCAACGGCCAACGCGCCGTTCATCTGCCCTCGTTTGGGCAGATCGTTCAATATCTCAAGGAAAACGCGCGCCAAGACGATTTGATCGTAACCATGGGAGCCGGAAACATCTGGGAAATCGGGAGGGATTTAACCTCGGATTGAAGGAACGTTTGCGACTATGTTGAAACTCTCCAACCCCTTTTCCGGCCTCGAACCGATCGTCGAGGAAAACGTCCCGCTATCGCGCCACACCTGGTATCGCATCGGCGGCCCGGCGCGATGGTTCATCCGCCCCAATTCCCTGGAAGAACTCCAGGAAGCCGCCCGCCGCTGCGCCGACTCGAGCATCCGCACCTACGTCCTGGGCTTGGGCGCCAATCTCCTGGTCAGCGACGCCGGCGTCGATGCCGCCGTCTTCAAATTCGATTCCGATTTCTGGCGCCGGGTCGAGTTCGGCAAAGATCACGTCGAAGTCGGCGCCGGCGCGGACATGCAAAAGCTCCTCCTCCGCACCATCCGCCACGGCCGCGCCGGCATCGAATGCCTCGCCGGAATCCCCGGCACCATCGGCGGCGGCATCCGAATGAACGCCGGTGGAAAATTCGGCGACATCGGCTCCGTCGTCCAATCCGTCCAGGTCATGGACAGCCACGGCAATCTCTACGAACGACACAAAGACGATCTGGTCTTCGATTATCGCACCACCAATATCTCCGCCCCCTTCATCGTCGGCGCAACCCTCGACCTGGAAGAGGACGACCCCGACCGCATCCTCCGCAAGACCAAGGAAATCTGGATGTACAAACGCAACACCCAGCCGCTCAACACCAAGAACGCCGGTTGCATCTTCAAGAACCCGCGCGGTCTCAGCGCCGGCGCTCTCATCGACCAGGCCGGACTCAAAGGCATGCGCATCGGCGGAGCTGAAATCAGCGAAAAGCACGCCAACTTCATCATCGCCCATCCCGGCTGCACCGCCGACAATATCCTGTCGATGATCAAGCTCATCCGCGAAAAAGTCTTCGTCCGCAACCAGATTCATCTCGAAAGCGAAGTGCAGTTCTGGCCATGAAAGTTTTTCTTCCATGAAAGTCACCGTTCTGTATGGCGGCCCCAGCGCGGAGCGCGAGGTAAGCTTGGTCAGTGGCCGGGCGGTCATCGACGCCCTCCGTTCCGTCGGTCACGACGTCTTCCCCAGCGATGTCTCCCCATCCGATCTCTCCGGCCTCGATCATCCGGCCGACGTCATATTCCCCGTCCTTCACGGCGCGTTCGGCGAGAGCGGTGAGCTTCAGGAAATCCTCGAACAACGCGGCCTTCCCTTCGTCGGCAGCGGCTCCAAAGCCTCCCGCATCGGAATCGACAAGGTTCTCACCAAACAACTCTGGGAAAAAGCCGGCCTTCCCACGCCCCCCTATCGCGTCATCCGCCGCGGCCAGTCCATTCCACCTTCCCCCGGCTCATGCGTCGTCAAGGCCATCGACAGCGGCAGCAGCATCGACGTCTATCTCTGCAAGGCCCCCGCCGAAGGCTCCGCCGAGGCCGCCGAGGCCATCCAACAAGTCCTCTCTCGCCACGAATCCGCCCTGGTCGAAAAATTCATCGACGGCATCGAACTGACGGTCGGCATCCTGGAAGAAAAACCCCTGGCCCCCATCCGCATCGTCCCCAAGCGCGACTTTTTCGATTACGAAGCCAAATACCGCGCCACCGACACCGAACACCGTTTCGACACCGGCTTGCCCACCGAAATCGTCGACCAATGCCGCGAACTAGCCCGCAGAGCGAATGAGGCGATCGGCGCCCGCGACCTGGCCCGCATCGACATCATGCTGGACAAATCGAACCACCCCTATCTCCTAGAAATCAACACTCTCCCCGGCTTCACCCCGCGGAGCCTATTACCCGAAGCCGCCAAGCACGCCGGCATCGACTTCGGCCCCCTGGTTGACCGCCTAATCCGCCGCGCCGCCGCCCGCGGGGCGAGCATCGAGAATTCCATCCCGAAGAAATAGCTCACGCACAGACACGGAAGGCTTTTGCTTCTCTCACCTCTCTGCGCCTTTGCGCCTGTGCGTGAGATCTTTCTTCAATGGATTCCAAATTGAATCGATTCGGTCCAGCGCCTGGCATTGCACCCGCCCTCTGAGATGGCCGGGGACAGCGAGCTTGCCTATGTTCGTGGCGGAGAAGAAAATCGCGCAGGACGCGATGCATCGCCGCCGGCCCCGGAATCAGATAGACAGCGAATAGTTCGCATGAAATAATTCAGCCCGGCCGACGACAACGTATATGACTGTATCCTTGTCAATGGTTCGGCGGCCCTCCAACGCGTGGCCGCGAAGGGAGCCGTTAACATGCTTGCCGAAATCGTTTGGAATCAAAACACCCTTACCATCCTATGCGTTTTCGCGGTTCCGATCATTGCAATCATCGCCGTCTTTTGGTCGCAGGTCGAATGCCGAAAATCCGACAACGAGCTGAAACGCAGCATGGTCGAACGCGGAATGTCCGCGGACGAGATTGAACGCATCTTGGCCGCGAAAGTCTCACAAAATTCCAAGAGAACACCCTAAAGGGACACCATCACCATAAAGGGGACATTCAAGATTTCGTCCGCTTCGAGCTAGAGTATGCTGCAAGTCGGTGTACACCGGTCAAAATCCACCCGCGCGAATTCTGCCCGGAACGCCCACGGCGCTGCCGTGGGTCTTTCTTCGCGAAAGTGTACATCGACCTGCAACCCGCTTACCTAGGCATTTTCGTCATGCCCAGTTCGCGTTTCACCCGCTGATGTCTGCTTCTTGAATTGTACGCCTATCGAACGCGCTCGCGGGCCTCAAAAATGGATTACCGCGAACGGACGAAGGCCGCAAAGAAACCGTATCCCTTTACTCTTCGCGTTCTTCGCGCCCTTCGCGGTTCATCTCCTTTGAAACGCGACGGCCCCGCCGCCGGCGTTGACAACCGAATGGAAAAGTGAACCCTTTGTCCCCAAAGGAGAATCCGCCAATGTCCAAGCAGTATCAGCAGCCGCCCAAGATGGCCATCGATCCCGGCAAGAAATACGTCGCGACGTTCGACACTTCCAAGGG
Organism: Tepidisphaeraceae bacterium; assembly: GCA_049512115.1. GTDB lineage: Bacteria > Planctomycetota > Phycisphaerae > Tepidisphaerales > Tepidisphaeraceae > PALSA-1353. The sequence continues at coordinate 3,519 of JBEKXM010000467.1, forward strand.
CAAAATCGTCTGCGATCTCTTCACCCAGGACGCTCCCGTGACCGTCAACAATTTCGTTTTCCTGGCCCGGGAAAAATTCTACGATGGAACCAAATTCCATCGCGTCATCGGCGATTTCATGATCCAGGGCGGCGATCCCACCGGCACCGGCAGCGGCGGCCCCGGCTATCGCTTTGCCGACGAGGTGAAGAACAATCCCCACAAGCACCAGGTCGGCTCGCTGTCGATGGCCAACGCCGGCCCCAACACCAACGGCAGCCAGTTCTTCATCACCCACGTCGTCACCGACTGGCTCGACGGCAAGCACACCGTTTTCGGCCAGGTGAAGGACGCCCAGAGCCAGCAGGTCGTCAACGCCATCAAGCAGGGCGACGTGCTCAAGGCCGTGACCATCGCCGAAGGGTAAATCCCGTGCTATCCGGCGTTATCAAGAATGATTTACCGCGAAGAAGCCCAGCGCTGGCTCCGCCTGCAACCCAAAGAGTTTTACCGCGAAGGAGCCCAGCGCGGGCTGCGCCCGCAACCCAATTTGTGCATTTGCGCAAAAAATCTTGTCGCGGCGCGCAAATTTGTCGA
>JBEKXM010000468.1:0-4091 GCA_049512115.1 Tepidisphaeraceae bacterium
CACCTATGCCGCGGCCCCCAAGCCCGGCTTCCAAGGTTTCTTTTCGTGGCCGGGATCTGCGATTGGCGCCGCGATTACCTCGCGGTAGAAGAGTGATCCAGTGAACTGGTGAAATCGTAGACGCCCGAGCCTGCGTGGAAAACGGCCGCGCCGTTCTCCATACGCAGAAAAGTCAACCCCACCGACCGCGTCGCGGGCGCGCCGCTTTCCAGCACGGATTCCGAGTCGCGGGCGGGAACGTAAATCGTCGCCGTTGTGTTGGCCGGGATGACAACGTGCATCGAAAGATGATCGTCCTTGCGTTCCCACTGGCTGACGATCCGGCCATGCAGCGAATCGTAATCGGCCTTGACCCATGTCAGATCTCCCACGGCGGCGGGTTTGATGATGATCTTCTTGAAGCCCGGGGCCATGGGATCGGGCCGGATGCCGGCCAGGCCTTGATAGAACCATCCATCAAGGGAATTGAAGCAGGCGTGGATGCGGGATGGGCCGCCGTTCCATTGTTCCCACCAGGTTGTCGCTCCCCGATCGAGCATATATCCCCAGCCGGGATAGGTGGTCTGTGCGACGATCGTCCAGAGCAGATCGTCGCGGCCGGTTTCCTGAAGATATTGGATGAGAAAATAGGTGCCGAGCATGCCTGTGTCGAGATGGCCCTTGTTCTTAACGAGGATTCCGTCCTGGAGATGTTTGGCCACATCGCCGCGCAGATTCCGGGGCGTTACGCGGGTCATTAGAGACATCAACTGATAGGCCTGCTCGTCGATAGCGTAGAATTTCTTGCCGGCATCGTAAAAAGCCGCCTGGATGCGCGGCCGCATGGCCTCGGCCTGGTCTCGATAGACTCTGGCTTGGTCGTGAAGTCCTATCGCGTCGGCCATCTGCGCAAGCTGATCCACGAGATAGACGAGATAACAGTTGTTGAAGCATTCCGCCGCCGTGCGCGATGGGAAGTTCCATTGATCGCCGTTCACCGCACCCGGAGGCACCCAATCACCGATGAAATCCCACTGGCCGCCGTAGGCGCGGACGATGCCGTCTTGGGCGTGGGACTCGATCCATTCAACGTACCGCCGGCAGGCTTGGTAGTTTTCTTCCAGTGCCCGGCGATCGTCATAGTAAAGATTCAGACGCCAGGCGAGCGCCTGCAACCCCGCGCCCCACGGCGGGCCGCCGCCGCCCTCACCTTGCGGGGCCGTGTGAGGAATATATCCGCTCAAGGGGTCTTGGACGTCGCGCCAATCCGTCGTCCATTTTTCGTAGAACGCCGGCATCCAGAAGTTCGATACGCAGCTTTCGATTGAAACCTGGCCGTCGCCCCCATACCCCAGACGCTCGCGGTGCGGGCAGTCCGAGAGATAGCCGCCTTGACTCAGGCTCCGCAACGTCCAGAGATCGACCTCGTGCATGCGGTTGATGAGCGGGTTGGAGCACTGGAAACTTCCACCTGGCTCCCAATCCGCGCCGATGGCCAGCGCCTGCGCGTCACTGGCCTGCGGGGCGGATGGCAGCCCCTCGATGGTTGCGTAGCGAAACCCGTGATAGTTGAACTTGTCGGTGAAAACCTCGCCGTCGGTCCCGGCGGAAATAAATCGGTCCTGCTGGTTGTGCGTCTGGAAATCCTTGCGGCTGACGGATGTGTCCGAATAGTGGATGGTCACGACCTGCCCGGCTCGCAGGCGAGGCAGCCGCAGGCTCAGCCATCCCGTGAGGTTAGCGCCGAAGTCCAGCGCGTAAACCCCGCCGCCGAAATCGGTGCAGGAGACGGCGGGAATCGTTTTGATGACGCGGTCGGCGGGCGTTCGCTGGACCTCGGCGGGAACGGGCGGCGCGGGGACTTCGCTGACCGCGGCCCAATCGGAGGCCGGGAACTGGGGCGAACTCCACGCCGGCTCGTCTAAACGGGCGTCGACCTGCTCGCCGCCAAAATTATCGAAACTCCATTGGCCCAGGATGCTGCGGCCGCTCGTTTTGCACCGCCAGTTCGCATCGGTCCCGATCATCCGCGGCTTGCCGTCCACGGTCATGTCCAACTGCACGCGCGCGATCGGCTGATCGTATTCCACGCCTCGCCGGCCCAGCCAATACCATCCGCGGCTCATCCACAGCCCGATGCAGTTGGGGCCTTTGAGCAGGTACGGTTTCAGGTCGTAGGTCAGATAGAGCGAGCGCTTGGAATAATCGGTCACCGCCGGACTGATCACGTCCTGGCCGACCTTCACTCCGTTCACGTACAGCTCGAACCAGCCCATGACGTTGACGCGGGCGATCGCCGATTGCGGCGCGTCATCGAGCGTGAAGAGGCGTCGCAGATACGGCTCGTCGAACGCCTTGTCTTTGGAAGGTGGAATGATCCACTTGGCCTTCCAATCCTCAGGCTTCAAGAATCCCATTCCCCAGGCGGATGAATCGCTCCAATCGGTGCCCGTGCCCTGCTGGTCCCATACCCGGACCCTCCATTGGTAGGCCGCTCCGGACTCCAGCGGCTCGCCGGCATACTCGATGTCGTCGGAGCGATCCGACTCGACCCGGCCGCTGTCCCAGACCGTGCGTCCCTCGCGGCCCACCTCGATCTGATAGGCGGTCTGGGATTCTCCGCGCATGTCAGAAGCGATCGTCCAACTGAGACGGGGCCGGGCGACGCCGACCGCCACCGGGTCGCGGAGGAACTCGCAGCGCAGGTTTTCCACAACCGTGGGCGCGGGTTCCGCTGGGGCGGTGGCCGCGACCACTAGAAGCAACCCGATGGCCAAGAGCAGCCGAATTTGCCAATTGCCTATTGCCAATTGCCTATTGAAAGAAGAGGAGATTGCGGACTTCCGTATTCCAATAGGCAATAGGAAATAGGCAATAGGCAATCTGCCAACGTCCGCCACAATTAACCGTGACACACAATTCAAGCAACCGCGTATTCAATCTGCTCTTAGCCAAAAACTCAAATCTCGTCATGGGGTTTTGACGGGATGGGGCAGGGCAGCCGGATTCGCCCAATCCACTTCTGCCTGCGGCGCTCGGTTCACATCCGGCTAGGGTGGGTGTACCCACCCGGTTGCTCGCGCACTGTTCGGACGGGCGAATATGCCCACTCCACCTTGCTCATTCACTGGGGGACGCAAACGCATCGCGGTACACCTCTGCCACCCCGTTCAGTCCTTGACTGCCAACTGAATGGCGGCGTCTTCCTATACCGCTCGAAATGTCGTAAAAGACAATAATTACCGTTGGCGCGTCCCGATGGTTTGAGCGAGCGCAGATTGTGGAGCGACTTACCGAAGAAACCTACCGGCATTTGCGGCAATACCTCTCTGACTTGAGCGGCTGCCATGCGGAGATTCCCCGCCGCGAAACATTCGCGGCTCTGCTTGGCCGACTTTTCCCGGACCAGCCGATTGGCCGCGTTGCCCATGGGGGCGAGCGGTCAGTGCGTATTGACTTGGGGAATCGCACTGCGCGCCGCTCCATCGACACCTTCCACGGGAATGCCGTTATTGAATTTGAAAACAACCTGCGCGTCAGCGGCGCTACGGCGATGAGCCAACTCAAGGAATACACCAGTGGTATTTGGCGTGAAGAAGGGCCGCCCCGGCGCTCGCTATTAGCGGTGGGTACGGACGGCGCTCGATGGAAGGTTTTCCGGCCCACCCTCGTGGATCAAAATCTACCGCGGCCAACCCCACAGGACGTAATTCTTGGCGATCCAATCCAAGATTTTGAAGTGCGGTCCACCAAGGGGCAAAGCCTGGAGCATTTCTATTTTTGGCTTCAGAATCTTCTGTTCCGGCCACAGCAGATTGTTCCCACCGCAGCACTCTTCACTTTCGACTTCGGCACGGACAGCCTGATTTGGGCAGATGCGCGCCGCCGCTTGCGCGCCGCATGGGATGCCGTCGCTAGCGCAAACCGCGCGCAAACGGCGTTCGACGCTTGGCGCAGGTATTTACGCTACACATACGCATTGGAAGGTGGCGAAGCTGGTTTAGTCGACCTATTCCTGCGACACACCTATTTAGTCAGCGTTGCGCGATTGCTGGCGTGGGCAGCCCTATCATCGGGCAAGGCTAGTTCCCGCGCTACCGGCTCAAACGCCG
>JBEKXM010000469.1:0-4089 GCA_049512115.1 Tepidisphaeraceae bacterium
GATCAGGAGATATCGCTGCTCGCTGTAGTAGTCGTAAAGTTTATCGCCGACCTCGCGCTGCTTGTTCGCGCTGCGCTGCATCAAGTCCAGGGCGCGGGGCACCCTGACGATGTGGTTGGCCAGCAGCCCGCCGCGCTCGAAGAGAACGTAAAACCGGCGGAATTCGTCGAGACTGCGCAGCTTTTGAAGCTCGAAATGCTCGAAGACCTGCGGAGTCTTATCGCGATGATAGAGCCGGAAGGAGACGAAGTTGCTGACGATGCCCCACGGGCAGTCCGGCAGGCTGTTGAGGTAATCCCAGCATTGCTGGACCGGAGTGCGGCCCTTGATCTTGTCGTGATCCAGATCGGTCGCCGCATCCTTGAGTTCAATCACTGCACGCGCATTGGCGGGACTGTCCGGAGGAAATGCCCCGAGCGCGCCGTCCGCGATGCCGACGTCCGGGACGGAAAACTTGTGCTCAAGTTGATATCCGTCGGGTTTTTTGGCGGACGATAGATAATGCAAGGCGTCCCCGAAGACCTCATCGAGGAACTGGGAGTCGAGCGAGATCTCCTTCTTGGCGAGATGTCCGTTGCTTTCAAGGTCGGCCCATTTGATCAAAACTTTGTGAGCCTCTTCCAATGCCGAATCCTGAAGGAATGGTTTTTCGGCCTCATCATTGAGGTATTTAGGCAGGATCAAGAAGCGATGCCGCGCCAGCGCCGTGGACCGAAAAAGATGTCCCGCATCATGAATCCCCGCGATTCCCGGCTTGGACTTTTTCATCGTGCGACCGCGCTCGCGATTCAGGATTGTCCGTTACGTTTGTGGCCTCGCATCATACGCGGTCGGCAAGCAAAACCAAACTTTCCGACGAGGTTGGCTTGATTCCAACCCGCGTCCGGCCGATTCCATCTTCCCTTTCTTGCTTAAAGACGAAACCTTGGGTAAATGACGGCCACGCATGAAACGAATTTGGCGGGCGCTGCTCTTCCTGCTGTTCTTCTTGTCGGGGTTCTCTGGTCTGGTTTATCAGGTGGTTTGGGCGCGGATGGCGTTCGCGTCGTTTGGCATCATTACGCCGGTTCTATCCGTGGTGCTGTCGGTGTTCATGTTGGGACTTGCGGTGGGATCGTGGTGGGGCGGGCAGTCCATCGCCTGGCTCGTCAACCGATCCGGCCTGTCGGCCGCGTTCTTTTATGGCGGAGCGGAATCCCTCATCGGGCTGGGCGCATTCGCGGCCCCGATGTTGTTCCACCTTAGCGAACGCCTGTTGCTCCCCGCTGGGCAGATGAATTCGTCCGGGTATTTGTTGCTTTCGGCGTTGGCGATCGCGGTCTCGATTTTTCCCTGGTGCCTGTGCATGGGGACCACGTTTCCGTTCATGATGGCCTACGTCCGCGAGCGGGAGCAAGACACCGGCAGTTTCAGCTTTCTTTATCTGGCCAATGTCCTGGGCGCGATGTGCGGCACGCTGATCACCGCGATCGTGCTGGTGGAAACCCTGGGTTTCCAGCGGACGCTCTGGGTGGCCGCCGCGGGAAATTTCACCATAGCGCTAATCAGTGTTTGCCTCGGCGTCCGGGCTCGGCAAAGGGTCAAACCGCCGCCGCGGGCCGAAATCGTGGCCGACTTCCCGAAATCGGCCGGGCCGGCTTCGGACCGCGTTATCAGGGCGATTTTGTTTTCCACCGGATTTGCGGCGATGGCGATGGAGGTCGTGTGGTCGCGCGCTTTCACGCCGGTGCTGAGGACGCAGGTGTATTCCTTTGCTCTGATCATCTTCGCCTATCTGGGCGCCACGTTTTTGGGATCGTTGGCCTACCGCCGGGATTTGGCCCGCGGGCGGGTGCGATCCGCTACCACGCTGTTTGCCGTGCTGGCGTTCACCGCTTTTTTCCCCGTGCTTATGAATGATCCGAGGCTTGTCGTTCTGAGGACCCCGACCGCCGACATCCAAGTCCCAAGCGCATTCATAGTGCTGGCCAGCATCTGTCCCTTCTGCGCGGCGTTGGGATACCTGACACCGAGCCTGATCGACCGCTACGCCGCGGGCCAACCCCGGCGCGCGGGGCAGGGGTATGCCATCAACGTTCTGGGCTGCATTCTCGGCCCGCTGGTCGGCGGGTATCTGCTGTTGCCGTTCATCAGCGAACGCTGGGCCTTGATTCTGCTGGGGCTGCCGTTCGTCGCATATTGGCTGGGCCATCCCGGTTCAAACTCGCGGCCGATGCGCCTGGGGATCGGCATGGCGTTGACCGCCGTGCTGGGATGGGCGGTGTTTTTCTCCCAGGATTACGAACGCATGTACCTCGAGATCGGTTCGAATTGCGTGGTCCGCCGGGATTACGCCGCCTCCGTCATTTCCTATGGAACGGACATGAAGAAAGTCCTGCTCGTCAACGGAATGGGGATGACCGCCCTGTCGCCGATCACGAAATTCATCGCGCATTTGCCGCTGGGGCTTCACCACGGCCCGGCCAAATCTGCCTTGGTGGTGTGTTTCGGAATGGGAACGACGTATCGTTCGGCGCTGGCGTGGAACATCGACACGACCGCGGTCGAACTCGTCCCCGGCGTCGTCGATGCCTTTGGGTTCTATCACGCCGACGCCGAGCAGTGCCTGAGCAATCCCAACGGCCGAGTCATCGTCGACGATGGCCGCCGTTATCTGAGGCGATGCGGGAGGAGCTTTGACGTGATCCTGGTGGATCCGCCGCCGCCCGTGGTGGCGGCGGGATCGAGCCTGCTCTTTTCCACCGATTTTTACGCGTTGGCCAAACAGCATTTGAACCGCTACGGCATCGTGCAGTTGTGGTATCCAGGCGCAGGCGATCCCATCTGCCAGGCGGCCGTGCGCTCGATGGCGGCATCCTTTCCGTACGTGCGCTGTTTTCCGTCCGTCGAGGGTTGGGGAATGCACCTGCTGGGATCCATGGAGCCCATTGCGAATCTCGATTCCCAACAAGTGGCGGCACGAATGCCGGCATCCGCCAAATCGGACCTTCTGGAATGGACGGATACCCGCGACGCTGCCAGCTATCTCGACCGGGTCCTCGGCAATGAAATCCCGCTCCAAGTGCTTGTCAATCCCGACCGGCACGTCATCGTCACCGACGATCGGCCTTTCAACGAGTATTTCCTGCTTCGGGAACTGCGGCATTGACCCCATTTTCGGTCCGATATACGGCATAGGGAAGGCTCCTAGGGTTGGAAACGGGGGTTGCCCGATGGCGGGGGTAGCCGATTTTGCCGATCCTATCGGCGGAAGGCCGAGTTTTATCGAGGAGCCGTATATGCCCGCGGTTGTGGACGCTAGTAAATGTGACGGTTGCGGAACGTGCCAGGATAACTGCCCGAGCGACGCGATTCATGTCGAGGAGAAAGTCGCGGTGGTCAAGCCGGAGAACTGCATCGACTGCAACGTCTGCGCGGACGATTGCCCGAAGAAGGCGATCGAGATGAAACTGTGACCCAGGGAGCAAGCTCCCCGGGCTTTGAATCATGAAAGCGAGCCTATCCGGTTCCCCGGTTTGCTTTCTCTTGATTCCGAACGGCTTGCTGCCGATAATCTTGCTTATGAACCACCGTTTGCAGCGATTGATGGCCATGCGATTGGGATAGCCCGCTCCGATTTGGTTCGGAGCAGTCTATCCCTTTGCGCATTGCCGTCAGCCGAGACAAACGGTGGTTCTTTTTTTGTTTCGGAGGCCTCTAATGAAAGGAATGACACAGAGATCACGGAGCCACAGAGGGCACAGAGGAGTACCGGATTTATAGCTTTGTCTCTGTGTGCTCTGTGACCTCTGTGCTCTGGTGTGGATAATTTGCCTGGCAATCAAGAGAGTTTTCCTATGAACAAGACTTTTTACGTCACGACGCCGATTTACTATCCCAACGGCGAGCCGCATCTGGGGCATACCTACACGACCGTCGCCGCCGACGCGCTGGCGCGGTATCACCGGCTCGCCGGGCAAGAGACGTTTTTCCTCACCGGGACCGACGAGCACGGGATCAAGATGGTCAAGACCGCGGCGGCCCAGAACGTCGAGCCGCGCGTGTTGGCGGACCAGATGGTCGCGGCGTTCCAGAGTTTCTGGAAAGAAA
>JBEKXM010000470.1:0-4082 GCA_049512115.1 Tepidisphaeraceae bacterium
CTTCGCTTCTTCGCGTCTTCGCGGTAATCTTCACGGAGACCCCCGATCAGATTCCATGCCTGATATGGTGATTCGTATACGCCAGCGCGATTCCGTACAGCCCAAGATCCAGCGAGATCGCGTGGATCAGCTCCCAGCCGTCGAAGAGTCGATGGGCATCTCCGCCGGTCGCGATGATTTCAGGCCATTGGCCGAGCTGTGTCGCGTAGTTCTCGGCGATTTCCCGAACAAGCCCGCGGATGGAGTAGTAAACCCCCTGCGATACGGCTGCCGATGTCGAATCGCCGACGGCGCCGTTGGGTGGTAGAAACGAAACCCGCCCAACGCCGGCGGTCCGCTGGCTCAAGGCATCCAGCATCATCGACAACCCCGGTGCTATCGCGCCCCCCAGGAAATCCCCGTTGTCGTTGCAGCAATCGACCGTTACCGCCGTCCCGGCATCGACCACAATACAGGCCTTGCCCATCTGCTCGTACGCCGCGGCAACGTTCAATATTCGGTCGATCCCCGTCTCCGAAGGATTCTGCGTGCAAACCTCGATGGGAACCTCGATCTGCCGGCCAACCCATTGCACGCCTTGGCCCGTCCGGCTCTGCACAACGTCTTCAACGAGGGAATTGACTTGCGGATTCACGCTCGCCGCGGCAACCGCCGGGGCCGCACTATCAGCGATCCGCGACCATGCCTGCTGAATCGCCTCTTCCCATTGACCGCGATCGGCGATGGGATGGCGAACGACCCGCTCAAGCTCGCCGGCCGCGAAGACCCCCGTCGCCAAGCGCGAATTGCCGACCGCAAGCACCAGCAGGTTGATGTCCATCAATCCAGAAGCTTATTGTCCCCTGAACCGCTGTCCAGCAGTTGAGATTCAAGGTTGGAGCTACTGGCCGAATCGCCGCTGGCGAACGGCGAAACCGTCGACGCCGAAGCCGCGGCCGCGAACGCCGGAGCAGCACCCGAAGCGTCAAGCTGACTGAGGAAATTCAGGTTCACGTTGCCCATGGCAATGACCTGCTGGACCTGCGTGTTGCTTGGCGGGCCCTGGCTGGTGTACACCTGCGCGTTTCGGAACTGTTGAAAGAGAATCGCGTTGGAACTCAGCGGCGCTCCATTGAACGTAAATCGCTCCGTTACTGGAATCGGAACCTCCGCAAACGGGTTAGCGATCGCGGGAGTCAACGAACCGGACCGGAAGACAAGAACGTACGTCCCCGGCAAACTCGCCCCAATCCCCCCGAACGCGGAAATGCCGTTGGACATGGTCGCCGTTGTTAGCCCGGTAAGCGCACCGCCGGGTGGCCCGGTCAGAATGCTCATCGTCACCTTATTCCCGCCGGTGAAGTACGACAGGTTGCCGAATCGATCTTCCGCAATCACCATAATGGGGCTTTGCATTACAGCATATTGCCAGAACGACGCCGGCTGTTCGGTGACTACCAACTTCGTTGCCACGGTCGCCGTGATGTTAAACGCGTTGGAAATTGCCGGATTAACGTTGGGGCTGCTGGCGGAAAATTCGTATGTGCCCACCTGGTCAATGGAAAGGTTCGAGAAGGTCGCAACGCCATTGACAGGGGTGGCCGTCAGCGTGCCCATGAGCGTGCCCGCCTCCAGGATGTTAATGGTTACCATGTGAGTGGCACCCGTGAAGGTTGTATCAACGCCATAGGCGTTCGGCGTGCCGGTGTTCCCATAAAAAGCCGTGACCTGAATCCCCGGCGAAGTCGAATTAATCGTCGACCCTGCTTGGGTGTTGACCGGTTGCTGGGTGAAATAAAGGGAATCCACCGTGTTCGAAAGGAAAGTGAGACCCACAGCCCCGCCAACCATGTCCTGAATGAATCCGCCCCGGGCCGAGAGGGCTGGGTTTGGGGAACCGTCGGGGTTGAAAGCATCCGAGCCGATGTTACCTGAGTCGTTATTCGGCATTCCCCATCCGGTAAAGTCAGCGACCGGGGTTACCGTGATATCAGGGACAGGAACTCCCGGGCTTGGCGACGTCGTTGTCGTTGTCGTGTTACCGTTTGTTACTGAGTTTACTGTGTGGCCCCAAAGCGGATAGCCGGCCTCCGGCCCGCCCTTACCGCCAGGAAGTTGTATAAAGTCCGCGTTGGTCGCCGAATCGTTTTCCGCCAGTCCCAGGATACCAAAGCCCGCTGCCGGATCCCCAAGCACGGTCACAACTGGGGGCGCCCCCGTCACGGTTGTTGTCTGTATAGTTGGCCCGGGGTCGAAAGTTCTGTCGTCATACGGCGTGTCGCCCAGAACTTGTTCGTTGTTCATCGAGCCGAAGCCCCTGAGGTTCAGGCCCTGATCGATTATCGCGATCGTGGCCGCCCATGCCGGACAGGCAAAGCTGGTGCCGCCGATGACGGACCATCCGCCCTGGATGGGCGGCACCTCCCCGGGGACGAGGTCGGGAGTGGAATCATAAATCCACACGCCTGTTTCCGGAGCGGCATCCAGTGCGATGAGGGGATCATTATAGGTCGGAGCGGTTGTTGAGTTTCCGCCGCCCGAACCGATAATGCCATTGTGCCACGGACCAATGTTCTCGATCACGTCATTGAGGTCGATTGTGTCGGTTTCGCCGCCAACCGACAGCACATTGCGCGATGCCGCCGGAAATAAGTCAACGCCATAATTATCCCCCGATGAAGCTAGGAACACGACACCGCCGGTCATACCGTTGTTGTCCGTGTGGCCAGTTGGTGTAACCAAATATCCGTCTAATGTCTGAGCGGGATAAGGCTGAGCGGCCACATCGCCCCCAAAGCTGTCCGAGACGGCAACCACCCCAGGCAGCTGGGCGGCATAAACGTCGGCATCCAACAGGTCCAAAGCCTGGTCCGATGCCGCTTCCACCAGCAAAATGTGGGCCCCCGGAGCAACCGCGTGTGCCCATTCCACGTCCAAGGACGTTTCTTTGGACCAACCCGCCTGATCCGTCGCGTCCCCGACAATCGTGTTTACGGTCGGGTTCAACTTCACAACCGACAGGAAGAAATTGCCTTCCGCATCGTAATTGGTGATGCCGCCAGTTGTTGCGCCGATACTACTTTCCCCTGGCGCAAGATAGGTCTCCGCGTCAAATGTTTCGGCGTCGTTGACGATTGTCGGGCTTCCGTATGCGTCCACGATCGCAATGGTCTGACCCGCCCCATTCGCGCGAGAAATCACACCGCCGATGTTGTATGACAAAGCGTTGAAATCAAATGCACCATTTAGCAATATAGGATCCAGACTGTTTGGAGTCCCCACCACGCCTTGCAACGGCGTGGGCTGATTTGGCAACGGGGGAGGAGCGATAGGGTTACCAGCCAGCATGATCCGCTGTTCCAGCATTTCCATCTGTACCTTGCTCGCCACTCCAAAAACTCTGGACCACCGGGTGGCCGCTCGCCGCATGTTTCGTTTCCTCAGCATTGAACACCTTTTCTCGGTAAAAATTGCTCTTGCCGCCAGCTACAAAACTAAAGCTCCGGGGAAAGCAACCGAAGGTTTACCCCTTCCTCACTGGAGCACAAATGTCTGCCCCGCCGCACACGTCCTCCTACCTCGACCGATGGTAAACAACAGCGTTCGATTGTACCGGCGTCCCGCGGATGCCGCCAATAAATTCGTCTCCCCAATAAATTCATCTCCCAATGGCTTACCGCGATCAGAATTTGAAATACACGTCTATCGCCGCAGTTAACTGGTTGTATTTTGAGAAATCGAGCACGGGCTGATCGACCCAGTCGAATCGCACTTCCGGCCGGACCGACAAGCCGTCGAGCCATGGGCTGTCGGGGAAGGGAGTCAACCTCGCTCCCACCGTTGCCTCCCAGTAATTCAGGTCGCTTCCGCCGACGCCGGTCGTCACCCCGCGGCCATCGTGGTAATACTCCACCCGGGTGCCGAGCGACAGATGCGGATCCAATTCGTATTTCAGATAGAGCGCGGCGTCGAACCATTGCGCGGTCAGCACCTGCCCGGTCCCGCTGATCGCCGCGCCGGGGGCGTCGGCATAAAGGAAATCGCCCGAAATGCTGAACTGATCGGAAACTTTGAACGTTCCGATGATCTCGGGGATCGTCCAC
>JBEKXM010000471.1:0-4080 GCA_049512115.1 Tepidisphaeraceae bacterium
TCTTGCTCCTTGGTTCCGGCACAAATCACCAAATCGCCATGGAGGACGTCATCGGCGCCGGCGCCGTCTGCCGGCATCTGTCTCAGCATGGATATTTTCCCGCCAACGACGCCGCGAGAATGGCTCGCCGTCTTTTCCTCGCCGCCGCCGGCGATTTGCCCGCCGCCCTCCGCGAATGCCAGGGCGGAAGAAATATCATCAGGGCGGGCCTGGAGCCGGACATCGACTTCGCCGCCCGTCTCGACGTCTTCGACATCGTCGCCGTCGTGGACACCTCCGACCTGATTATCCGCCCAATATTCCCCTCCCCCAAAAATCCCGCCGACGGCTGACTTTCACTCCCGAAAGCCCACGGATAGCCATCCGTGGGTTCTTTTGCCGCCAGTGCGTCACTTTCCCAATTCAAAGCCCAGGGAGCTGGCTCCCTTGGGAAATCCCGATTGACTCTAATTTCATCCCCGGCATCCACGCATTTCCACGCCGATAATCGCTCAACGACATCGGCCGCTTGCCGTCGGGTTGAATCTCAAGGATTTCCACCGCCCCCTCTCCGCAGGCGATCGCGCCCGCGATCGTGATCTCGCCGGGGCGCCAGCGCGGGCCTTCGCCCTCGGCGCCGCGGGCGCGGACCAGCGTCAATCGCCCGATTTCCACGCCGACCGCATCCACCAACCGAACCCGGCACCCCGGCCACGGATACAGACCGCGGATTTTCCGGGCGATTTCGCCTGCCCCAACTCCCCAATCGATTCCGGTCGATTCACGCCGAAGCTTGGGCGCCGCCGTCGCCCGCCCCTCATCCTGCGGGCTTTCCACCGCTCGTCCCGCTTGCAAATCATCCACCGTCTGAAGCATCAGCCGCGCGCCGTCAACAGCCAGCCGGTCGTGCAATTCCCCAGCCGTTTCGGTTTCGCCGATGGAAACGCGCGATTGGGCGAGGATCGCGCCACCGTCCAACTTGGGAGCGAGGCGGATGATGCTGTTCCCCGATTCGCTTTCGCCCCGGAGAATCGCCCAGTTGATCGGCGCCGCCCCGCGGTATTTGGGCAGCAGTGATGCGTGCAGATTCACGCTCCCCAGCCGCGGGTGATTCACCGCCGCCGGTGCGATCTTCTGCCCAAACGCGATCACCACCATCAAGTCCGCGGGCGGCATCGTTTCGTCGTTGATGTTCGCCGTTTGAACAAGGCGCACCTCGCCTCCTTGCACAAACCGCGCGATCGGCGTCGGTGTAAGGGTTCGCCCCCTGCCCGCCCACCGTTCCGGCTGCGTATACACCGCCACGATCTCCCGGCCCGCCAGCAACGCTCCAAGCGTCGGCACGCCAAACTCCCCGCTACCCGCAAAAATAATGCGCATCGTGCCCATCGGTTCTTCGGTACTTCGTTATTTCTCGCCTCAAAGCCCACGGATGGCTATCCGTGGGTTCCTCCGTCCGCGGAAAATTCCATTTTGACCCACCATCACTTCTTCCGCCGGCTTTCCTCGCCCTTCTCCGCGGCATATTTCTCTTCCAGCTCCTTCAGTACCTTGCGGCTCTCCATTTTCGCCGTCGGACCCGCTCGGTCGATGATCAGAACTCCGTTGAGGTGGTCCAATTCGTGTTGCCAGATTCGCGTGACGTAGCCGCTCTCCGTTTGCTCCACGGGGTTTCCCGCCAGGTCTTTGGCTCGAATTTTGGCCGCCTTTGGGCGCGTGACCTGCACGTTGATGCCCGGCAGGCTCAGGCACCCTTCCTCCGACGTTTCTTCACCCTCCGCATCAGAAATGACCGGGTTCACATAGACGCGATCGTCTTCCGGCTTGCCCGTATGGTTCACGACGAACAGGCGAACGCCGTGCCCCACTTGCGCCGCCGCCAGGCCTACTCCGCGCGCCTCGCGCATCAACTCGAACATCCGCTTCGCCAGCGCCGAAAGACTCTCGTCGAACTTCCGCACCTCCACGCTCGTTTTGCGTAACCGCGGGTCCGGGTACGATATAATTTTCAAATCCTCAAACATGCCCTGGCTCGATTCGGCGCACAAAATGCGTAAACTCTGTTGCCCTAAACAGTAGATGAATTGTTTGACAGGTTCAACGGGACTCGGATAGATTCGGCTCCCCAAGCGCCCGTCAGTCGCCCTGTCTTTGGTTGGGTTGGTTTTAAGGAAGGGTCACGTGGCTGAATATAAAGAGGTTCCGCCTGAAGATCGTGCCAAGGCCAAGGTCTTCTTCGAGAGGGGGAAAACCGTTGCGGGGACCGGCAACTACGAGTACGCCATCTCCATGTATATCAGCGGCTTCGAATTGGACCCCGACGCCGTTGATGCCCACCAGGAGCTGCGGGAAATTTCCCTCAAGCGCAAGGCCAGCGGCGGCAAGTCAATCGGCTTTTTCGACGCCATGAAGCTCAAACGCCCCACCAGCAACGACATGACCAACATGCTCAACGCTGAAAAGTTGCTGTCCTACGATCCCGGAAACACGGATTACATGCAGAGCCTGCTCCAAAGCGCCTATCGCGGCGGGTATTGGGATACCGTCTTGTGGATCGGGGCTATCCTCCAGAAAGCCAATGCCGACAACAAAAGACCCGATTTCAGCAAGTTCATCGTTCTCCGGGACGTGTACAAGGGTATGAAGATGTGGCGCTTGGCCGCCGATGCCTGCCAATACGCCCTGATGCTCAAGCCCAATGACATGGATTTGTCCACCGAACTGAAAAACCTCGGCGCTATGGACACCATGGAAAACGCCGGCTACGCCAAGGGCGGCGACTTCCGCAATCAAATCCGCGACATGAACAGGCAGCAAATGCTCCTGACCGGCGATAAGGATTTCGTCGACCTCGACTCCCAGCAGGCCATCATTCTTCAGGCCGAACAGGAATGCAAAGCCAACCCCAACGATCCGGGAAAACTCATGCGGCTCGTTGACGCCTACGAGAAAACCGAGCATCCCGATTTCGAGAACAAGGCGATTGAGCTCCTCCAGCAACACTACGACCTGACCAAGCAGTACCGCTATCGTCAGCGCATCGGTCAGATTCAGATGAAGCAGTGGAACCGCATGGAGCGAGGCAAACGCGACGCCCTGTTAAAGGACCGCGACAACGAGGAACTCCGCAAGGATTACACCGATTTCAAACGCGAGCAACTCGAATTCGAATACAAGGAATTTGCCCAGGCCGCCGAGGCTTATCCCACCGACATGCGCTGGCGTTTTGAAATGGGAAAACGATTGTTCAGCCTCCAACGTTTTCAGGAGGCGATCCCCATTCTTCAGCAGGCCCGCCAGGATCCAAAGTTCCGCGTCGACGCCGGGCTTCTTCTTGGTCTTTCGTTTTACAATGCCAAATTCATCGACGAGGCCGACGACACCCTCGGCGGTCTGATCAAGGACTATCAGCTTCAAGGCGACGACCGATCCAAGGAAATGTTCTACTGGCGCGCCCGAGTCTTGGAAGAAAAGGCCATGAAGCCCGAGGCCCTGGGCCATTACAGCAAGGTCGCCCAGTGGGATTTCAACTACAAGGACGTCCAGGCCCGGCTCAAAAAGCTGCGCCCATGAACCCCGTTTAGCGGCCGCGTTTACGTGGCGTTTTCTTCTCCCCCGATGATCCTCCAATCCACCGACGTTTCCTTCGCCTACGCCGACCGCCCCGCCCTGCGCGGGGTCTCGATTTCATTGCAATCCGGTGAAATCGTCGCCCTCATCGGCCCCAACGGCAGTGGGAAAAGCACCCTTATCAAGACCCTCCTCGGCCATCTGTCCGGCCAGGGCCAAATCCTCTGGCAAGACAAAAACCTCCGCGATTGGCGGCTGCGCGATCTGGCCCGTGTCGTCGCCTATTTGCCCCAATCGCCTCGCCACGAGCCGGGACAGACCGTCGCCGATGTCCTGCGCCTGGGGCGAGCCGCACGCTGGGGCGCTTTCGGTTTGGAGTCCAGCGCCGACCAGCGCGTCACCCTCGAGGTGGCCCGCCTCCTCGCCCTGGACGACATCCTCGATCGTCCCATGGAGGCAATGTCCGGCGGCCAGCGCCAACGCGTTTTCATCGGCCGATGCCTCGCCCAGGAGCCCGCCGCCCTTCTGCTC
>JBEKXM010000472.1:0-4074 GCA_049512115.1 Tepidisphaeraceae bacterium
CGATCTTCGGTCCGTGAAGGAATCGGCACAGATCGAAGAAAACGACGATGCCCGCCAGGGAAAAGATAACGGAGAGCGATCGGATGGCGGCGGCGCTGTTGCCGAAAAGATCGATCCACCATCGCAGGACGACAAAATACAAGGGCGGATGGGTGACGCCGCTGAGGTGGGTGCAGATGCTCCACCACGGGGCGGCGTTATCGATGCCGGTCAGAAGGGGCTGATCGTAGTGGATGACGTTGGGCGGAAGATGGTCATGCAGCGAGCCGCGGCCCATGGCCATTTCCACGGACCATATTTCATCCATCCACAAACTTGGGGCGGAGATCTGCGCCAAACGGAAAAACGCGGCGACGAGAAGTACGGCGGAAAGGATGGCCAACTCGGCGCGGGAGGGTGAGCGGACGATGGAAGGTTGAGTCATCACCAATCCGGCGTGTTTCGGGAATCCATGATACAAGGGCCGGGGATCAACGGACAGAATCCGGCTGGGCGGTGTTTCGCATGAGACAGACGCCGCCGGCCGTGGTGTGCCAAACGACGTCGGGTTGCCAGCCCGGGAAAAGAGCAGCGCCGAAAAGTTCCGGCGCTGGCCCGACGAGCCAGAACGTCCCGCGTGCCGGAAGCTGACCGAGCAGTTTCGAATCCGGAGCATGGTGAAGCATTACCCAGGGATGGACCGAATCGGGGGAATAATACTTGTATCCCATGTACCAGACGCCGGGAGAAACCCACCCGCTGTCGTTGTAGAAGATCAGCAATTCATGGGGGTCCGCGTAGGCATCGATGATCTGGGAAAGACGCTGAAAATCCTGTTTGGGGGGAACGCCGCGTTGCGCCCGGAAGCCGGCCGCGAGGGCCAAAGACACGACGACGCCGAGCGGGAACAAATCAGAGACATATTTGAGCCGGGGCCAATGGACGCTGGCGAGGATCGCGTAGAGCGCGGGGCTGGCCAGCACAGTGTAACGGGCGTACTGCAAGAACAGGAAATGATGCGTCAAGTCCGACGCGACAACAAAAAGAACGATTCCCACGCCCCACAAGACCCACAAAAGCAGGTCGGGCCGGTGGCGCAGGCGAAGCATCAACGCGACGACAACGCCCGCGGCGACGACATGAGCGACCAGGGGCAGACCCTCCGCGAGAACCTCGCCAAAGCAGTACTTCAGCGGCAATTCGGCGATGCGAAGCAGTATATGAATCGCATGGTTGGGGCTTGATTCGCGAAGATAGCTGGGATCGAAATTGGGAAGGGTGCGCATCTGGCCATAAAACTGGCATCCCCAGGCGGCGACGGAAATGGCGGCGGCGACGAAAAAGGCGGCGAGCGTCCTGCGGCGGTCGCGGCGGCGAAGCCGGATCAGCGAGTAAACCCCCATCGCGGCAAATGCGCCCGCGGCGAAATAGTGCGTCAGGAGCATCGAGGCCAGCAGGAAAACCAGGAAAATCAAGCGTTGGAGCGTCGCCCCGGAAGAAACGATCCGCACCAGCACATCACAGCAACTCATACCCTGAAGAATCAGAAGCGGATAGCTGCGCGCTTCCTGGGCGATATCGAGTTGGCCGATGGCCAGCGCCATCATGCAGGCCGCGAGCAAGCCGACTCGCGGGCCGTGCAGAAGCCTGCATACGTCGAAGAAGACCGCGATCCCCGCGAGGGACAGAATCGCCGAGAGGCATCGTGTGGCGGCGGGACCGGCACCGAGAAGATTCATCCACCATCGAAGGAGCAGGAAATAAAGGGGAGGATGGGTTGTGATTTGAACGCGGTTCCAGATGTACCACCACGGCGCGGCCGCGGCGAGGTTAAGGGGGTCGGGCTGATCGGTTCGGATGACGGAATCGGGGAAAAAATCGTGCGCCGAGCGATGGCCCATCGCCAGTTCGATGGAGACCATTTCGTCCATCCACAGGCTGGGATTTCCGATCCGGTAAAAGCGCAGGAATGCCCCGGCGATAAGGACGAAGATCAGGGCGATTATCTGGATGCGATTCGGGCGAGAGTGATGCCAGGTGGAGGCAGCGATAGGCGGCGGCTCAGTCATCGACGGCGACGCCGAAGCGCCGCGAAGTCAGATGATACTCTGCCCCGCCGATGGCACAACCGCGACCGTCAGGCGGTCAGCCGATGGATGCCGCGATCGTGCAAGTGGCCGGTGAGCCTGCGAACGAGCTGCCTGGCGGCATCTCGCCAGTCGGTCTGGCGCGAACGGAAAGCGATCACCCCGTTGCCATCGGACACGTCGGCGCGAACTTCCACCAGCCGACCGACGCGATGCAGGGTGATGGAAATCGCCAGATTGCCCATTCGCTCGCCAAAACGGATGGCCCGCTTGAGCCAAGACATTAACTGGCGACGATGTGATGGTTTGAGAAGCACGTTTCCGGCATCGAGCTTAAGCATTGTGCAACCTCGCTGTAAAAAACCCAGCAGTTGGCGCTCGTGTGGAGATACGAGCAATTATCGTGCCGGAAGTTACAATCCCGGCGCAATGACGAGCTATCGAAACCTCTCGGATGAACACCTCCTGGCAGATTGTAGGCTCGATACTTTCCGCGGGTCAGGGCCAGGCGGCCAAAAACGCAATAAAACTAGCTCGGCCGTGCGGCTGACCCACGGACCGACCAAGCTGTCGGCCGTGGCGGGCGAATCGCGTTCGCAACATCGCAACCGTCAGACAGCGCTGGATCGACTGCGACGGAAAATCGCACTGCGAGTGCGGGAGCCGATCAAATTGTCATCCCTGCCCGACCCCGCCATTGTGGCAGTGTCGGGCCGATCCGCCGGTTATCCGGCGGCGATGGGCAAGGCGCTGGACGTGCTAAAACATGCCGGGTGGAGCGTTTCGGACGGGGCGAAGCTTTTGGGCGTTTCGACGGGCCGGTTGATCGGCTTCCTGCGGACTGATGCACAACTTTGGATGGAAGTGAATCAGCGGCGGCAGGAGGCCGGGCTGCGGGGACTGAACGCATGACCGATTCATGGCGCGGGGATTCACTGTCGCGGCTGGCGGGCGAGATCGTTCGATGCCGGCGTTGCCCACGGTTGCGGGAATACTGCCGGAAGATCGCGCGCGAAAAGCGCCGGGCGTTCGCCGATTGGGATTATTGGGCCAAGCCGGTTGCGGGCTTCGGCGATCCGGATGCCGGGATATGGATCGTCGGCCTGGCGCCCGGGGCGCATGGAGCGAATCGCACGGGACGGGTTTTCACCGGCGACCGCAGCGGGGATTTTCTCTTTGCGGCGCTCCATCGCGCGGGCCTGGCCAATCAGCCGCAATCGGTTCATCGCGAGGATGGGCTGGCGCTTCGCGGCGTGTACATCAGCGCGGCGGTGCGGTGCGCCCCGCCGGGGAACAAACCGCGGCCCGATGAGATCGCCAATTGCCGCGAATATCTCGACCGGGAATGGATGATGTTGAAGCGCGTCCGCGTCATGTTGGGGCTGGGGAAAATCGGCTGGGATGCGATCCTCGCCCTGGCGAAGCGCCACGGCTGCGATTTTCCCACCGGCAGACAATCCTTCGCCCACGGCGCGGAATTGCGGCTGTCGCAAGATCGCTGGCTGATCGGTTCGTATCACGTCAGCCAGCAGAACACGTTTACCGGAAAACTGACGGCAAAAATGTTCGACCGGGTGCTTGAGCGCGTCACAAGTCGAGCCAGAAGCTAAACTGGCGTCAAAGGAGTGGTAGAATCGTCTGAGGAGACAGCATGAAGCTGCGTTGTATCGTCCTGTCGGCGGCGCTGGTGGCTGGGGCGGCAATCGCCCAATCCCAGACGACCCAACCCGGGGCCACCCAGCCTTCGGATCAGGTCGGCTCGCTGATCGCCCAATTGGGCGACCCCAATTTCAGCGTTCGGGAGCTGGCGGAGAAAAAGCTCACCGACATGGGTCCGTCGATCGAGCCGGAGCTGCGCGATGCCCAGAAGGGCAATCTCTCGGATGAGGCGCGGGCCCGGATCGCCGTTCTGCTGGCGCGGTTTCAGGACGCCATGGCGCTGCACGCCACGGTGACGATGCACTACACCGATGCGCCGTTGATGAAGGTTCTGGCCGATTTCGCCCGT
>JBEKXM010000473.1:0-4070 GCA_049512115.1 Tepidisphaeraceae bacterium
TACATCACATTGAGCGACGCCGACGGCGTGCCAACATGCCGATGGCGCCCAGGGCCAGCAGACCCATTGAAGCCGGCTCCGGAACGTCCGCCAGCAATCCGTTGGCCGCGGCGAAGGCGTCCAGTGCCGCGACATCGCCGGCCGATACGGCCGCGCCGCTCACGCTCTGGTTGAAGTTCGCCGCCAAGTCCGTGAAGTCGGCGGCGTTCACCAGGCCGTCATAGTTGAAATCGCCCAGGTCCCAGCCGGTGACCGGCTGGTTGAAGTTGGCGGCCAGGATGGTGAAGTCGGCGGCGTTCACCAGGCCGTCCAGATTGGCGTCGCCCAGCAGCGTGTAGGCCACTTCGATCTGGCCGGAGACCAAGCCGGAAACCTTGTGGTCATTCCCGTCGGCATAGCCGACGCCGTAGGACAGGCCGTTGGTCTTGATTTGTGCCGCCGTGGAAATGATGCCCGGACCATTCCAGTGCCCGCCGTTGTAGCCGGACTTGATGTACCCGGCGATCGTCGAGAACGGATCGGTGGCGCCATAGGTGATGATGATGTGATCGTTGTTCACATCGAACTGGCCGGTGCCAGTGATCGACAGGGACGTGAGATCGATGGGGCTGGTGATGGCGGGGCCGGAGCCGCCGGAGACGCCGGTGGCCAGCTTCACCGTTCCGGCGGAGATGCTCGTGGTGCCGGCGACGCTCAGGGCGGCGCCGATTGTGATCGTGCCGGTGCCGGATTTTGTGAACGCTCCGGCATCGACAATCTTGCCGCCGGCGCCGCTGATGGTGTAGTTGCCCAGGCTGTTGTTGACGGTCACCGAGCCGGGGCTGACGGTGCTAGTCAACGTTACCGCGTAATGGCCGTTGTTGGTGTCGTTGAAGGTGACGGCAGCGCCATTGCTGTAGGTCGTCGCGCTGGAACCGTTGTTCCAGTTGTTGTTGGTGGTGTCCCAAGTCGTGCCGTTGGTCGGTGCGCCTGCGCCGGTGTTGTTCCAGGTGAGGCTGGCCGGTCCGGAGGCGCTGACGACCAGGTCGATGAAGCCGCCGAGCTTGCTCAGGCTATACGCTAGGCCGGCGGGAGCGGCCGGCAGAGTGAAGCTGGACGTGCTGATCCCACCGATCGTGCCGCCGATCAATTCGTAATCATTTCCGGCAACTCCCGGATTGGTCCCGAGGGTGATGACGGTGCCGGAGGCGATGCTGATGGTTCCCGAGCCCAGGTTGAGCAGGTCGCCGTTGGTGATGGTGCCCGATCCGGTGCCCAGATCGAAGTTGAGGGTAGCCGCGGCGACGGTGGAAAGTCCGCCAAGGGAAAGCGTGCCGATGGTTCCGACGCCGCCCGGAGCGATGACCGAGGTTGCGTCAGCCGATACGTTGCCGGTGACGGAGCCGGAATCGCTGATCAGTGTGCCGCCGGTGAGAGTAACGCTGCCGGCCCCGGTGGCCGAACCGCTGGAATTGCTGACGTCCAGCGTTGCGCTGTTGACGGCGACGTTACCGGAGAAACCTGCCGCCGCCGAGCTCAGGATAAGCGTGCCGCCGCCGATCACCGTCAGATTACCCGAGCCCGCCAGCCCAGTGTTGACTCTCAAACCATAAGGCGCCGTGCTGGATACGCTCACGGTGGAATCGCTGGCAAGGGACAATCCGCCGATAGTCGCGTTCCCGGACGTGATGCCGGTCGCCTGCAACGCGGCGTTGGCGCCGAGCGCGCCGACGGTGGCGTCCCCGGTTCCCGTGCCGTTGATGACGAACAACTGTGGACTGGCATAAGCGCCGTTGATCACCACGGCCGAGCCGTTGGCAACCGTCACGGTTTGGCTGCTCGATCCGTTCGTGCCCAGCGCGTTGGAGGCCGCCAGTTCAAGAACGGGACCGCCGGCCGTGCCATTGCCGACGTACACGTTACCCGAAAATGCTCCATCGCCCGTTCCCGAACCGTTTACCGCCGCAGCCGCTTGAGTGAGGATCAATGTGCCATAACCCTCGGTGAGCCCGGTGGTTGACCCGTTGCAGATGGCATCTCCGGTCGATCCCACCAGAGTGAGATCACCCGTTCCGGCGAGCGGACCGTTGACTTGCAGACCCCAATTCGGGGCCGATGCACCGGCGTTAGTGTTTACACGAATCGTGGAAGAGGTCTGAATATCGAGTCCGCCCACCGACGCATTGCCGAAGTTCACATCATCGGCTTCCAGCGCCGAATCGCTGCCAACGCCGATACCGGAGATGGACGCGGTGCCCGCGTATGGGGCGCCCGTGCCATTGAGAATGATGTTCTGTGGAGTCGCGAAAGCAGCGTTGCCTTCGTCCAGCAGCAGGGTCGTGCCGGGCTGAACGGTAACCAATTGTGTCCCGGAACTATTGGTCCCCAAGGCGTTGCTGGCATGCCCTGTGGCAAGGATCGCGCCGTTGGCGCCGAAATTATCCGGCGAGGCATTGGCGATGATGATGTTGCCCGTATAAGTGCCGGCGGCATTGAACTCCAGCTTTCCGCCGTCCTGCATTTGCAAGCCGGCGTACGCGTTCGGTTCGAAGTCGTCGCCGTCGCTGCCGAGCAGGGTCAACGTACCCGATCCCGTCAAAGCGCCGTTCACGACAAGACCGATGCCCGGAGCGGCGGTGACATCAGCGTTAACGCGAACGCTCGCGGCCGAAGCCACGTTCAATCCGCCGATCGTCTCATTTCCGAAATTAATATCGAACGCATCCAACGCGGAGTCGTCGCCAAGATACAGTTGATTGTATTCCATCCCGCCGCCGTTGATCGAGAAAATCTGCGGGTTGTCGGCGTGGTTATTCCCGGGATTAAAAACCGCTGCCGCGCCGCTCGAGACGGTAACGGTCTGCGTTCCGGTCCCGGCAACGGTGCTGTCGGCGCCCGTGCCGTAGTTGAAGCCCAACGCATCGGAAACAGCCGCGGTTTCCACAATGCTGTTGCCCGTTACGTTGATGTTGCCCGTAAATGCGGCGCCGGCGTATTGGAACGAAATGTAGCTCGCCGCCGCCGGAGTATACGGGACGCTGGTGTTATACGGGTAATACCCATTCTCATATTCGTCCGTATTGGAGCCGACCAATGTCATGGTTCCGCTGCCGGAGAAAGGACCATATTCACTCATGCCGATTTGGCCTCCGGAGGCGTTTCTTGGGGTATTGAGGCGAATGGTTGCGTTGCTCGCGATGGTGAGTGAGCCGCCTTGGGCCGGACCACCGGGCGCAGGTCCAATGGACATTCCTGAGGAGTAGTTGAGACCCGAAACTTGCAACGCCGCGTCCTCACCGGGAGACATTCCGGGCAGTTCGACAGGCGAAGTCACCACTCCGTCATTTTCTTCCCAGCCTTGAACGTGTCCCGAGCCGGTTCCGTTTAGAACGAAGTTCTGCGGAAGAATTCCGAAACCGCCGCCATATCCTCCATCCACAACTAAGCTGCCGCCCTGATTCACGGTGACGGTCTGCGTACCTCCATTAGACAAAAGATTCAGTCCCAGTACGTTGGCTGCGCCCCCCTCAACCACCGTGCCCCCGTTTATGACCACATTGCCGCGGAATCCGGGGTATCCGGCAACCGCTGCTGCGGCGTTATTGCTGAGCAAGAGGGACCCAGTGCCGATTTTAGTGAGCGTACCGGTGCCGGCTAGATGGGCGCCGGTGGCCTCAGCAATACCATAGTTATCTCCATTCGCCGGGTCGGATGCCCCGATGTTCATATCCGTGCGGATTGTGGCATTGCTCGCCAAAACAATCGAACCAATAACTTCATTGCCGTAATTGAGGCTGTCCGCATCCAACGCGGCATCCGACCCCAGTACGCCGGGAATCTGCACTCCATTGTTCGTGCCGGCGCCGTTAAGGATAAAAATCTGGCCTTGCGAGTTGGCGGCGTTGTTTCCTTCCAATATGAAGCTGCCGCCGCTCTGCACGGTGACGCTCTGGGATCCCAACGCCCCGGAATAAGTGTTGCTCACGCTGTTGTAAGTCCGCCCGTTTTCTCCCATCGAGTCGGTAGTGCTCGTCTCGATGGCGCCGGCTGCAACGACTACGTTGCCCTTGAATGCGGACGTTTCCGCGGTC
>JBEKXM010000474.1:0-4063 GCA_049512115.1 Tepidisphaeraceae bacterium
ATCGGCCAGGGAGTGGGCGGGATCGGTCGAAACGATCAAGGTTCGCCGGCCAAGCTTTTGCGAGACGGCGATCGACGCGGCGCAGGCCATGGTGGTCTTGCCCACGCCTCCCTTGCCGGCGAAGAGCCATAACCGCAACTTCGGCGGCGGCAGCGGCATGGAGCCGGCGGTTTCGAAACGTGCCGTCTTTGTCTGGCCGGCAATCGGCGGCGGCGCGGTTGCCAGCAGCGTGGTCAATTCCAGCGCGTTGTCCCACAGCCCCCCTACCGCCTGGGCGCCTTGAATTTCCGCGCCGTGCTGCGGGAACACCCAGGCGCGCAACGAGGCAAGGGCGGGCGGAAGCTGCGTCAGCAACCGATGCTGGCGGGCACGCACCGCCGCGTACACGATCCCCGGGTCCGTCGGCATCACGCGGTTGACGATCAATTCAGGATGAGGGACCGACATTTTATCCAGCGCCAGCACCAGGTCGGTGGTCTCGGCCACGCTCATGGCTTCGGCCAGCATCACCGGGACAAATCGGCACTGCCGCGCGTCGGCCATTATCTGGCTCGGTCTGCGCAGGCTTTCGCCCAGCCAGATCAGGAACTGGTCCAATTCGTCGCCCTGTTTGTGCCGGCCGAATGCGCGCAACATGAACCGGTGCTTGGCCAGCAGCGCATCCATGGCGCCAAGCCAGCCTTCGAGGAATTGCGGCATTGCCATCAACCGCAAGGTGTGCCCGGTGGGCGCGGTATCGACCAGAATGGTGTCGTAGGCGTTGTCGCCCAGCCACTGGGCCATCTGCACGTAGGCCATCAGCTCATCGAGGCCCGGCAACGACAGACCGAGGAATCGATCGATGTCCTGGGCGTCCAGGAATGTCCCGCGTGCGGCGATGGCCGTGAACTTCGCCCCGTGCTGGGCCATGAAGCGGGCGTGCAATTCGGCGGCGTTGATCTCCAGGGCGGTGAGGTTGGGCGGCAGCGGCGAGCCGGCGATGCAGTCCATCAGCGAGTGGGCCGGGTCGGTCGAGACCACGAGCAGCCTCTTGTCGGCGCGGCGCCGCGCCAGCCACAGGCCCGACGCCAGCGAAACCGTTGTCTTTCCCACTCCCCCCTTGCCACCGAAGAGGATCAAGCGAAGCTGCGGCGTCGTCAGGAATTGGGGCAGGGATGTCGCATCGGTCGCCATGGATTGCTTTCGTCAATGATCCTTCGGCTCGCTTGCGCCGGTCGCACCGGCGCCTGCGTCGGTTTCACCGGCGCCTGCGTCGGTTTCACCGGCGCCTGCGTCGGTTTCATCGGCGCTCGCCTCGGTTTCGCCGGCGCCGTCGAGCGCATCAAGTCGGTCCAAGATCTGGCGCTCCAGGGATGCGAACTCGCCCTCGGCGAGTTGGCCGGTTTCCAGCATCATGTAAGCTTTGCTCAACTGGTCGCTCAGGCGATCGCGCTCGTGGGTGTATTCCTGGTCCACCGCTCGATGGAGTTCACGAAAAATCCAGAGCAATCCCTTGAACGGACAGAGGAGAATGTCGTCGACCAGGAACATGGATTTAGCAATGCCCTTCCATGGCCATATTGAGAAGGCTGAAATTGTGCGGCGCCCACGGCCCGTTGAAGTCGATGAGATACCGGTCATCCAGCATCGCGCCCAGGCGGTGAACGCCGCTCTCGAATTCCTCGGTGCGATCGCATGGGATCAGGCAGGCGGCATTAACGAGTTGGGCGTCATTCTTGGGGACGTTGAAGCAAAACTCCACCACGCCGTCGCCCAAGGCTTCCCGCAACAGCGTTTGTTGGCGTTGGCGCTCGCGATCGAGGGCTTCGGCGACCTGCCGGCCGATCTCGATGGCCGCTTCGCGGGTGTTGGGCATCCGGTCGCGGGCTTCCCGCAACGCGGGATTCAGCTCCAGAACGTTCTTGAAGACGTCCTCTTCCTTCCATTTCACACGCAGGCCCATTTCGGCTCGGCCGCGTACCCGCGCCAGTTGGCGCAGCAAGTCGGTTTCGTGAGTTTCCAGGATGAACTGGACCTTCGATTCGTCGGGGAGGACGACGCCGAAACGCAACGGCAGGACGCCGCGCTCAAACCCAAACGAGGTGAGGACTTTCTGGTGCGCCATCAGATTGCGTCGTTCCGGGCGCAAGCGGCAAGCCGGAACCGTGCTGACCGCCGCCGCCAGCGACTGCCGAACGACCGCCCGCACCGGTTTATCGTCGATTCCGGTGATTTGCCCAAGCGGGCCCGCGGCGTCCAGGATCGCATACAGGTACAGACCGGACATCGTGTTGCTCTGGTTCGTTTGCATTCTTGCTCCGCGCCAACGGCCCAGGCAGATCATCCGACCAACGTCGGTCTTGGCGGCGCTTTGCGTTGCGGAACGGAGTGGGAGTGGACGGCCGGCTGGGCGGGCATCTCCGCCGGCTGCCCAGCCAGGTCCACGGCTCTCACTTTTCCGCCTTCGGTGGAGATTTGCAGCATGGTGCGGCAAACCGAACACTTCACCCGCCCGCTGTAGTCGTCGTACGCTTCGTCCAACTCGAACCGATGACCGCAGGCAATGCAATTGATTCTCATGGAACTCCCTTGGCTGGCTCGACAACGCCTGCCGACATGCCAAGCTCAATAGATGAACATGAGCTTGGAGGCGTCCTGCGCCGCCGCGGTTTCGGACCGTGCGTCATCGCTGCCCGCGCCGGCGAGAGGCGCCTGACCAATCGACCGCAGCAATTCCTGGACTTCCATTTCAATGCGGTGGCAGCGCTCCACGCACTTGCGGGCGCGCGTCACCGCCACGCTCTGTTCCTGCTCGCGGCGGAACCGCTCCATCTCCAGGCAGCAAAGCCGCATGTAAATCTCGTGGGGAAATCTTGCGCCGTTCGTGGGGCGTCCGGCGACGCTGCGCAGATTCGCCAGCCGCCGAATCTTTCCGGTGTATTGAGCCATGACTTTCCTCGCTTCGGCTCGCTGATCCTCAGGCGGCTTTCGCGGAGGCTTTGCCTTCCGCGGTCGTGGGGACGGCAACCCGCGCCGAGGCCAGTTCGCGCATCAAATCCAATAACTCCCGATCGGACCATCGCAGGGCCGCCCCGCTCCGATGGCCGCACAGAACGTCCAGGCAAACCGCCCGGAAGAAGGCGTCCTCCGGGTCCGGCCGCACTTCCCGCTGTCCCATCACCCGCGCAATCGAGATGCAGGCGCGAATGGTCGGTGGGTTCTTGCCCGGCTTTTTCTCCCGCGTCGCCCGCACCAGGTCGACGATAAACTCGGCGTCTTGGCCGCATAATCCGCTCTTGACCGCGGTGATGCGCACTTCCGTTTCCCGGTCGTAATGGTCCACGTGAATGCTCATCAACCGGTCCAGCAACGCATCCTGGGTCTTGTGAACCCCCGCATATTCCTCCGGATTGCTGGTGAGAATGATGCGGAAATTCGGATGCACCGGCAGATAGGTGTCGTTGCCCAGCGGCCGTTGCACGATCAGGATTCCCTCCTCCAGCACGCTCAACAGCGCGTTGTTCGCCTCCGCGCGCGTCCGATTGAATTCGTCGTAGATCAGCGTGTGCCCGAATTGGCAAGCCTTGGTCAGACGGTTGTCATTCCAGTTCAGGCAAAACCGCTCGTCGATTTTGCGGACCGAGCGGATGTAGTTATCGACGACCGTGGTCTTGCGATACCCATTGTCCTTGCCCACCAGGTCGCCCGAGTTGAAATCGTCATTGCCGTGAATCAATACCACGGTCCGGCCGAGCTGCGCCGCGATGTGGAAGGCCAAGGTCGTCTTGCCCGTCCCGGCTGGACCCGCCAGGTGAACTGGATAGCCGATCCTCAGGTATTGCAGCGCGCGCTCGGTGAGGCTGCTCACAGTGGGCGTCACGACGAAATCGGCGCCCGCCTCGGGAACCAGGCTGGCGCGGTATTCGGAGGGAGCAAAATCTTCCGGCGCATCGAGCAGTTCATTGGACATGTTTATTCCGACTATCGGTTAGGGTTATTGGTCAACTCGACGAAATTGGACTCTTTTGTAGAATTATGGAAACCGTGCACCGCCCTGCAGTGATTACGGCGCCATGGCGCTAAG